>CAMDOL010000032.1 GCA_945903615.1 Rickettsia typhi
TATTTCTGAGGATTTTTTGAGTAGAAATTTCATTACTTTTTGGTGGAATATTTCCATATTTCACCAAAAATAATGGAATTTATGCCAAAAAAGACCAGAAAGATCAATTTTTCTAAAACATTGTTTTAGTTGTTCAGAGGTTCCTTAAAGATGAATTTAAGATTGGAAATGATATTAGACAATAGTGTTGAGCCAAATTAACACTAATACCAATATAAAATCTATAGATTTGTTGTAAATAATTTTACGGAAAATAAATCTAAGAACCTCCTGACTAAGCCAGTTGTAACTTTACGCCTCTTGACCAGAATTCCATAAGGCATCAGGACATTTGAAAAAATATTTAATCAAATCTCTAATCGCAAATTCCTTTTTCAGTTATTGTTTGGTGAGCGAGTCTATATGGAAATACAAAGGCGAGCCAAAAGAAAATAACGACGAAGTTTGAAGAAAAAGGTAGGATTTGCAACAGCCCCAAGAAAATTGTTCAGCAAATTCTCCACCCAGTTTAATTGATTGCCCAGATCTAATTTTTTCTGGAAACCCCATATCCTAATATTGCAAGCAGCATTGATTTTTCTTGGCTTCTAGAAAAATTTTCTAAATTATTAATAGCAATATTTTGGTAGAATAGAGCTTTATTAATTGATTCTTGCAAACCATTATATTTTTGAATCAAAGACACAATTTCAGTAAAAGATTTTTCATCATTTTCTTTTCCACTAGAAATTAAATTATTAGCAAATAGCTCCTTGATCCTTGATTTTTCTGCCTCACTGGCTCGCTTATAAGTTAAAATTATTGGCAAAGTAATCTTGCCTTCATAAAAATCATTACCAATTTTTTTACCCAGAACTTTTTCGTCAGCATTATAATCCAAAACATCATCCATAATTTGAAAAGCAATTCCTAAATTATTTCCAAAATCAGCCAAAGCTTTTTGTTTTGATGATTCGGAGTTGGTTATGATTGCACCAACTTCAGTTGCGGCAGAAAATAAAATTGCGGTTTTGTAAGAGATAATTTCTAAATATTTTTCTTCACTAATTGTAATATCATTAGAATTCATCAATTGCATTACCTCGCCATCAGCCATAATCCCTGAAGTTTTAGACAGAATGTCAAGAACTTCCAATGAGCCATCCTTAACCATCAGCTGGAAGGCAACTGAGAGTAAATAATCACCAACCAAAATACTGGCTTTGTTATCCCAAATTGCGTTGGCAGTTTTTTTGCCACGACGCAAAAAACTTCCATCGACCACATCATCATGCAACAAGGTTGCGGTATGAATAAGTTCGACCGCTGCTGCCAAGTTGCAATGTCTGATGCCAGAATCATAACCGCAAAGTTTTGCTGATAAAACTGTCAAGATTGGTCGCACCCTTTTGCCACCACTTAAAACCAAATGATTGGTAATCTCGGCAATTAAATCTGCCTTGCCAACAGCGCTAGCAATAATAGTTTGGTTGATTTGAGCAAGCTCACCAGCCATAGCATTATTGATTTGAATGAATATGTCGTTATTTGAATTGGGCACAGTTATTTTTTATGAATGAGAGAATCTCGTTTTTATTAATTGAATAATCATTTTCCCACCAATGGGTCTGAGCAATTTTTAAAACTTTACCAATATTTTGTGATTTGATTTTTAGATCAATTAAATCATGACCATTAATTGGAAAGTTAGGAATCTGAATCAAACGAACTATTTTGCTCAGTTGTAAAAAATCATCAATAAGATTTTTAAAATTATTATTTAAAACGAGTTGAATAGTAAAAATGTCAAGCAATTCTTTTTGATCAAATTCTAGTAGTAATTTTAATAAATTCTTTTCTGAGATTTTAAAATCTGCTATTAATTTAGTTTGTGCAATAGATTGTAAATATTTTTTTTCTGAGTTGGAAAGGCTTAACCTAAGATCTTGCGTGCCAGAGATAACGGCAAGAATCATTAAAGGCGTAAATCTATGATCTAAAATTTTTTCCAAGTAAAAAAGATTTTTTAGTCCATCAAGCCTTTGTTTGCTTGGTTCTCTAATGATCAATTCCAATATTCCAACATCTAACATTGTTTTTAAAATAGAAAATAAATTATCTCTATTTTTACATTCAAACATTTTAAATAATTCGGCTCTAATTCTCTCCGCCGATAAACTTTGTAGATAATTTTTGTTTTCTATGCAGGCTGATAAACCATCTTGGTCAAGTTTCTTGGCGTAATGGCAAGAAAAACGAAAGAAGCGCAGAATCCGCAAATAATCTTCCTTGATCCGCTCATTGGCATCGCCAATAAATTTAACAATATGTTTTTTTAAATCTTCAAAACCGCCAAAATAATCATAAAGTTGACCTGCAAAATCAACGGATAGCGCATTGATAGTAAAATCTCGTCTTTTAGCGTCTTCAAAAAAATTATCGACGAATTCAACCTCGCAATCGCGACCAAAATTTTTAGTATCTCTTCTTAAGGTAGTAATTTGAAACTGCTCCTTGTTGATAATTGCGGTGATTGTGCCATATTTTATACCGCTAGCAATTACCTTGATTTGGCGATCTTCCAAAAGAGCTGAAGTTGTTTGTGGAAGATATTTGCAGGCTAAATCTATGTCGACAATATCAGAATTTTTCTTGCCAGCTAAAAAATCACGCACTGCACCACCAACAATTCGAGCTTCATCGCCATTTTCTAGTAAATGGGTGAATAATATTCTAATATTTGGAGAAAAAGGAAAGGGAATTTTAATGCCTGAAGAGGTAGATTTGGTCATCTTAAAATGACAATACATCAAATTTAAATTGACCAAGAAATTTGATTGGGTTTTAAAGAGCCTACATAATTTAATTTATGTAGGCTCAAAAAGAGAAAATTAATTAGCGTTTTCAGCGATATGTTTAACAGCACTTCCAACGGTAGTGATGTGCTCTGCGGCTTCATCAGGAATTTCGATTCCAAATTCTTCTTCGAAAGCCATAACCAACTCAACTTGATCAAGGCTATCAGCACCAAGATCGTCGATAAAACTAGCGGTTTCAACTACTTTGCCTTCTTCAACACCTAAGTGATCAACGATGATTTTTTTTACTTTGTTAAAGATTTCCTGATTGTTAGACATAAATTGTTTAAAATTGGTTGTTAAAATAAATAAAAATTGTTTTGTGAACTATCCTTTTTATGGGTGAAAATAATATTAACCACAAACTTAAATAGCAAACAAAAGATAAAAATTACTAGGCAAAAATTTGAATAATAAACAACACTAATTCCAGATTGACATTAATTGTTTATTTTGTGCATTAAAACCAGTAATTTTTTCTATAACTTTTGCCATTGTTTCTTCTCCAAGCAATTTACTGAGTATTGCCCTATCTGGTTTTTCTAGATCAATTTTTTTAACTGGAAATTTAGCGATATCAATTTTTTTCTGGGCATTTAAATATTTAAGCGCTTCATTTTTGCCGCCAATTTCATCAACCAAGCCACTTTTTAAAGCTTGTCTTCCAGTAAAAATTCTGCCGTCAATAATATTGGATAAATTATTTTTATCTAATTTATTGGCACGACGCTGTTTAACTAAATCAGAAAAAAATTGATAACTATCTTTGATGGATTCATTAATGATGCGATCAACTTGGGGATTGGTTTTTTCAAAGGGTGAGGGTGCGCCTTTTAAAATAGAAGATTTATAGGTGATAAATTTTACCCCTAATTTACTAGCTAAATCGGTGAACTCACTACTTTGCATAATTACCCCAATTGAGCCAGTCAAAGTGCCGTTGCGAGCAATTATATGATCCGCTGCGAGTGATGCCATATAACCGCCAGATGCGGCAAGAGATCCCATAACAACCACAATTGGTTTGACTGCAGCAATAGTTCTGAGATTTTCATATAAAATTTCACTACCAACAATTCCTCCGCCAGGGCTATTGATATTTACAATCAAGGCTTTGATATTTTTTTGTTCGGCAATTTTGGTGAGCATCTCGGTGCGGTAATCATCGTCAATTATAACGCCTTCAATATTGATGCTAGCAATATATTCACCAGCATCAATATTTTTATTCACACCATCCTCACCCGTTCCCAAGAGAACGCGAAGAGCGAGAAGAGCAATGGCGATAATCATTAGAAATGAAATGTTCTTCCACTTTCTAGCTTGGTTTCTTAGGTGTATTAGGGCTGTAAAATTGTCAGAAGATAAAGACATTTTTTTTAATCAAATTATTTTTTTTCCTCAGAAGATTTTTCTGCAAGTGCTGCCGATTCTTGCAGAGCTTCACCTAAAATAGTTCCTAAGTTTGAGCCGCTAGATTCGCTATTATTGGAGTATATATAAGCTTCTTGCTCATCAGATTCCATATCTTTGATAGAAAGCAACATTTTGCCAGTTACATTATTGAACAAAGTAACTTTTGCTTCAATACGATCACCAACTTCAAACTTTTCGGTTTTTTGATCTTGTTTGTTTTTGCTAACATCGAGTCTTTTAACGATAGCTTTCAAACCGATATCAAGCTCAACTTCTAAGAAATCTTTTTTAACATTAACAACCACGCAAGAAACTACCGAACCGTTAACAATTTTCTCGATATCAGCTTTGAAGTTGGCGTTTTCAAGTTGCTTGATACCAAGTGAAATTCTTTCTTTTTCATAGTTGCTGCCCAAAACCATAACTTTAATTTTCTCATCTTTTTTGTAAGCTTTAATTAGCTCTTCACCATTTTCTTTCCAAGAAACATCAGAAACATGGATCAAGCCGTCAACACCACTATCAAAACCAACAAATAAGCCAAATTCAGTGTAATTTTTTACTGTTCCTTCCAAGATATCGCTAACAACATGAGCGTCAGAAAAGCTCTGCCAAGGGTTTTTGTCGCATTGTTTCATACCTAAGGAAATGCGATGGTTTTTAGCGTCAATGTCTAAAACCATAACTTGCACTTCTTGACCAGAAGTTAGGAATTTATTTGGAGTCAAATTGTTTTTGAACCAACTCATTTCTGAAACATGAACTAAACCTTCAATGCCATTTTCAATTTCTACAAATGCACCATAAGTTGCAATGTTGGTAACTTTACCTTTAACCACACTACCAACTGGATAGCGAGTTTCAATTGATTGCCAAGGATTTTCTTGAAGTTGTTTCATACCCAAAGAAACTCTTTTGCTGCCTTCATCATATTTAATGATTTGCACCTTAACTTGTTGACCAATTGCTAAGGATTCCGAAGGGTGACGCACGCGACACCAAGAAATATCAGTTAAATGTAATAGACCATCGAAGCTTCCAAAATCAATGAATGCACCGTAGTCAGTGATGTTTTTAACCACGCCATCCATAACATCACCAATTTTGATGGTAGATAGAACTTCAGTTCTTTCTTTGTCTCTTTGTCCTTCCAAAATTGCTCTTCTAGAAACAACTACGTTGCCTCTAACATCGTCAATTTTTAGAACTAATAATTTTTCAATTTTGTTAATTAAAAAAGAATCATCAGATAAGAGCATTGTATCAACTTGGCTTCTAGGTAAGAAGGCTATGATGCCATCAACATCAACTGCATAACCACCTTTTACTTTACCAAGAACTTTACCTTCAATAACAGTTCTGTCTTCTAAGCAGTGCTTAAGGAAGTTCCAGTTGTTATATCTTCTAGCGTTGTCGCGACTAATTAATAGATCACCTTTTTTATTTTCTAATCTTTCGAGCATCACATCAACAACATCGCCTTCTTCAATATTGCCATCAACTCTAAATTCAGTTAAAGGAACATAGCCAATTGATTTGGCGCCAACATCGACAGCAACACCTTTATCGCTGATTCCGACAACGACACCTTTTACAACGGTGCCTTCTTTTAGAACTTGGCAATCTTTTTCGTATTCGGCCAATAACTCAGCAAAATTTTCGTTAAGAATGAATTCTGATTCTTGAATTTTTTCTAAGGCTTGTGTTTTATTTTTAGTCATAATGGGGGGCTCTGGAGCGGGGGTTAAAGGTTAATAAAAATTAGTTAAAAGGACGAAGAATTTTATGAATATATTTTTAAAAAGCAATTACTAATTATTGAGCCAGATCATCAGGAGCAACAATGGTTTGAGTGGCTGGTTGAGCTGTTTTCGCCCTCAAAGTTTGATAATATCTGGCGACATAATTGTTGTGATCTTTGATATTGGAAGAAAAGTTATGTTCTCCGCCTCGACCAGTGGCAACAAAATATAAATAATCAGTTTCAAGTGGGTTTAGAACAGCTTTGATTGAATTGATGCCGGGATTACAGATTGGTCCGGGAGGCAATCCATAAACATGATAAGTATTGTATTGGGAATTGTTGTTAATATCACTTCTGCGAATTGGGTGTTCTAATTCCTTGCGTCCAAAACTATAAGAATAAATTATGGTTGGATCAGATTGTAGTTTTATACCTTTTTTTAAGCGATTAACAAAAACCGAAGCAACTTTGCCGCGCTCTGATGCCACTCCAGTTTCTCTCTCAACAATTGAAGCCAAAATTATTGCTTCAAATTTATTTTTCAGTGGGGTGTTTGGATTTCTTTTTTCCCATAATTCATCGATAACTTTTTGCATGTCAGCTTGCATTCTTTTAAAGGTCGATAGCTTGGTGTCATTATAAGAATAAAAATAAGTTTCAGGCAGTAATGATCCTTCGGGAATGTTTTCTGGAGCATCGCCAATTAAACCATGTGCACCATTAATGATTTTAAGGGCTGAATTGGCAGTTAGACCTTCTGCAATAGTAATTTTACGGAATGAGACATAACCTTTTACCATCTTGTGCATAATCTTGTAATAGGAGAGATTTTTTTCGAAAAAATATTCCCCATAACGAACAGTTGGATTATAACCTTTAACTAATTGCGAGATGTATAAAAATACGGTGGGATTGCGGATGATATCTTCTTGATGTAGCTTATTTATAACTTGTCGGAAAGTGAAACCATTTTCAATGATAAACTTTTTATCTTGTTTGTGATAGCTATTTGGAGCATTGAAATACATTATCAAAGACAATATGCCAATCAGAAATACAAAGACCGAAAGCGAGAAAAAGACGCAAATATTATGGGTAATTTTTTTTAGCATCTAATTAGATTCTTTTGAATACGACACAAGCATTGGTTCCGCCAAAACCGAAAGAGTTTGACATTGAGATATCAAAGTTTTTTCTCTTAGCATTTTTAGGAGTTAAATCAATATCACAAGATTCAGATGGATTTTCCAAATTTAAAGTTGGTGGAATAACGCCATCTCTCATAGCGAGCAAACTAAATATTGCCTCAACTGCACCAGCCGCACCAAGCAAATGACCAATAGAAGATTTAGTTGAAGAAACCGAAACTTTATAGGCGTCATCACCAAATACTTGTTTGATACCAGCTACTTCAATTTCATCACCAAGTGGAGTGGATGTGCCATGAGCGTTGATATAACCAATAGAGCTAGCATTTATTTGAGCATTTTTTAGTGCCATTCTCATAGCGCGCACTGCGCCGCGTCCAGTGCTTTCTGGGGCGGTGATGTGGTAAGCATCTCCTGATGCTCCATAACCAATTAACTCACCATAAATCTTTGCACCGCGTTTTTTTGCGTGCTCATATTCTTCTAAAATTAATATTCCAGAACCTTCTCCCATCACAAACCCATCACGATCACGATCCCAAGGTCTTGATCCTGCGGTTGGATTATCATTAAAACTGCTAGATAAAGCGCGCAGAGCAGAGAATCCGCCAATTCCAACTGGACAAATTGTCGCTTCAGTCCCCCCGCAAATCATCACATCAACATCACCATATTCAATCATTCGCGCTGAATCACCAATAGCGTGGCTGCCACTAGCGCAAGCGGTTACAACGCAATGGTTTGGACCCATAAATCCATATTTAATTGAGATGTGCCCAGAAGCAAGATTGGCAAGGCTAGAGGGAATAAAGAATGGACTGATTCTTTTAATGCCTCTTTCTCTTAAGACAAGGGATGTTCTTTCAATTTCTGGTAAACCACCAATGCCAGAGCCAATCATCACACCAGTTCTAAATTGTTCCTCTTCGGTTTTAGCGACCCAGCCAGAATCATTAATTGCTTCGGCAGTAGCCCCAAGACAAAGCTGGATAAAGCGATCCATCTTTTTTTGTTCTTTTGGATCGATAAATTTATTGGCATCAAATTCGTCAGCACCAGTTCCATCTTTAACTTCTCCGGCAATTTTGCACGAAAAATCAGTTGTATCAAAGCGGGTGATGGCACTAATGCCTGACTGACCGTTGATCAATCTTTCCCAAGTTTGATTAATATTAGCGGCAAGTGGAGTGATTGCTCCAATACCAGTTACTACAACTCTTCTTTTGGACATAGATTATTAAGATTGTTTTTGAAATGAAGGTGGTTTTTTTACAATAGCTAATTATATTTTGAAAGTTTTTTATCAAAAAGTATCATCGTAAACTGTAAATACCTCAATTTTGATTTCAACTAATCATAATTTTCAAGTAATAATAATTGGTGCAGGAGGAGCTGGTTTAATGTCTGCTTTGTCCTGTGTTAATCGTGGAATAAAAGATGTAGCGGTGATCAGCAAGGTGTTCCCCACTCAAAGCCATACTGTTGCAGCCAAAGGTGGAATCAACGCTGCGCTGGGTAATATTTCTGGAGATAATTGGGCGTGGCATTGTTATGACACCATTAAGGGTGCGGATTATTTAGCGGATCATGATGCGGTAGAGTTTATGTGCAAAGCTGCGCCGCAAGCGATTATTGATCTAGAAAAAATGGGTGTGGTTTTTTCTCGTAATGGTGATGGAAAAATTGATCAAAGAATTTATGGTGGACAAAAAACTAATTTTGGCAAAGGTGATTTAGCTCATCGGGCATGCTTCTCTAAAGACAGCACTGGCCACACAATTCTCAACACTCTTTATCAGCAATGCTTAAAAAAAGGTGTTAAGTTTTTTAGCGAATTTTTTGTGACTGATCTTTTGATTTCTCCTTGGTTTGAAGAGGAAGACCATTACTCCTCCCTTTTTAATAAGGAATGCGGTTGGGAGAACAAGCAAAGAGCGAGCGAGGTTCATAATAAACAATGTTTTGGGCTGACGGCAATCGATTTAGCGAGTGGAAAAGTTAATGTTTTCAAGTCAGCAATTACTATTTTAGCCACTGGTGGTTATAGCCAAATTTATCAACATACTACCTCATCAGATATTTGCACCGGCGACGGCAATGCTTTTGTTTTAAAAGAAGGCTTGCAATTGCAAGATATGGAATTTGTTCAATTTCATCCAACCAGCCTTTATGGGACTGGCTTATTGATTTCAGAAGCTGCACGCGGTGAGGGCGGTTATTTAGTCAATGGATTTGGTGAAAAATTTATGAGCAAATATGCTCCAAATTATGGTGATCTAGCTTCCAGAGATGTAGTTGCTAGAGCCATTGCCACCGAGGTTTATGAAGGTAAGGGTGGCGGAGAAAATAAAGATCAAGTCTATTTAATTATTAGCCACTTAGGCGAGAAAAAAATTAAAGAAAAAATTCCTACCGTTTTAGAAATTGCCAGTTCGTTTTCCAAAGTTGATCCATTAATTGAGCCAATTCCTATCGCGCCTGCAGCACATTATACCATGGGTGGAGTTCCAACCAATCTGAATTGTGAGGTTCTTTATAATGATCAAAAAGTTTCTGGATTAATGGCGATTGGTGAAGCGGCTTGCGCTTCGGTTCATGGTGCCAATCGTTTGGGTTGTAATTCGCTTTTAGATATTTTGGTCTTTGGAAATTTATCAGGAAAAGTTGCCTCTGATCTAATAAATCAAGGTTTAAATCAATATCAAAATAATCAAATTATTGATTCTAAATTAAATCGTATTCAAGAAATTCTAGCGCAAAAAGGTGATCAATCCTCTCTTTTGATTAAAGCTAAATCCAAAGAATTAGTTGAAAAATTTATTGGTGTTTTTAGAAACAAAGATTTGCTTGAACAAGGCTTGGCAAGTCTTTTGGAACTCAAAAAACAATTAAAATTTGTCGAAATCAAAAACAAAAATCTCATCTGGAATGATGAAATAGTGGAGTTTATTCAAACCGAGAATTTATTGCTGCAAGCCATTGCCACAGCTTACTCAGGCTTACAGCGCAAGGAAAGTCGTGGCGCGCATTTTCGTGAGGATTTTCCTAATCGTGACGATGAGGTTTGGTTGCAACATAGTCTAGTTAGTTTTGATCTTAGAAATAACAATTTTGACTTTAAGACCAAAGCGGTTAGAGTAAAGCCAATCGGCGATGAACAAATCATTATAACTCCCGAAGAGCGAAAATATTAATTAACTGTTAACTAACAATGCTTCATTCTCCGAATTTAAATGTTATCATCAAATCCCTAGAAAAAATTTCTGTTCGTTTAGCGCGTGATTTTGTGGAGCTGGAGAATTTACAAAGTAATAATTTTTCGGCAGCAAAATTTGCCAATTCTTGTTATAAAAGAATTGAAGAAACCTTAGTGGATGAGTTAAAAAAAGTGCGCGGTGATTATAATTTTGAAATGGCTGATGGCAGAAAAATTATTCACAATCCAAATTCTGAATATCAATATATTGTTTGCCCAGTTGATGGTTTGCTCAATTTATCTAGGTCAATCCAGTCTTTTAGCAGCTTTGTGGCACTTGAACATATTGCACCAAACGGCACAAGAGAAGTTATCAGCACGACAATTTTAAATGTGGCCGCTAATGAAATTTATCCTTGTGAAAAAGGTTCGGGAGCGTTTTTAAACAACCGCAAAATTCGTGTTTCTAAGCGGGAATTGAAAGACGGAATTTTATGCTCACTTTCACATCCAAATCTTATTAATCATCAAATCTTAGAAAATTTAAAAACCAATAAAGCAATTTTTCAAACTAATAATTGCTTCAGTCTTGACATTGCTTATTTAGCAGCTGGAAAAATTGATCTATGTATTTTTGAAGAAGCTGATAAAAATTTCTTAAAAGCATTTTTGTTATTAGCCAAAGAAGCTGGTGGAGAAGTGATTGAGAAAGATGGTTTGGTTTTGGTCAGTAATGGTAAAATCAAAATTTAATAATTAACAAAAAATAAAATGCAATTTATCGATGAAGTAAAAGTATTTGTATCATCAGGCAAAGGTGGAAATGGTTGCGTGGCATTTCGTCGTGAAAAATTTATTCCTCGTGGCGGGCCAAGTGGTGGCGATGGCGGAAAAGGTGGTGATGTGATTTTTATTTGCGCCAACGATCTAAACACTTTGGTTGACTTTCGTTTTCAACAACATTTTGAAGCTGAAGATGGAAGAAATGGACAAGGCAGCAATTGCCATGGTTCTAACGGAAAAGATTTAGTTTTAAAATTGCCAATCGGCACCCAAGTTTTTGATGAAGGCACAGGAACTCTATTGGTTGATATGGTTATCGAGGGGCAAACAGTAATGATTGCCAAAGGTGGAAATGGTGGATTTGGTAACTCGCGATTCAAAAGCTCGATTAATCAAGCCCCTAAAAAAGCACTTCCGGGGTTTTCGGCTGAAGAGTTGGAACTTAGATTGCAATTAAAATTAATTTCTGATTCCGGCTTGGTTGGCTTGCCAAATGCAGGAAAATCAACCTTTCTTGCTGCCACAACAAGAGCAAAACCAAAAATTGCCAACTACCCATTTACAACTTTGAAACCACAATTAGGCGTGGTTTATATTGACGACAAAGAATCCAAAAAAGAATTTGTTTTGGCGGATATTCCCGGATTGATCGAAGATGCAAGCTTGGGAAAGGGTTTGGGTGACAAATTCTTAAAACACATTGAAAGATGTGGTGTGATTTTGCATTTGATTGACGCTTCAAGTGAAGATGTGGTTGGTGATTATAAAATTATCAGAAAAGAATTGGAAACTTATGATGTTAGTTTAAAAACCAAGCCAGAAATTATCGCACTTAATAAAATTGATTTGCTTAGTGAAGAAGAGATTAAAGAAAAAACTAAAATTCTTAAAAAAGCAGTCGGTAAAAATAAAAAAGTTTTTGCCATTTCTGGTGTGGCTCAAATTGGCTTGAAACCAGTTCTGCGTGAGATTTATGAAAATATTTTAGCCTATCGTAAAAAAGAGCAAGAGACTATTTAAATTATTGTTCTGAGTTATTATATTCAGAAGCGAACTTTACCATTTATATCCTTTGGTTAGCAAAATAAAGGAACCTCTGAACAACTAAAACATTGTTTTAGTTGTTCAGAGGTTCCTATAGAACTTAAAAGCTCTAACTGTAGGGTTAAAATGGTTTTTATCAAACACATAAGTTGATTTGATATTTATTAATTAAACCTATTTTTATGGATCCACTCATATTATCTAGAATTCAATTCGCCGCCAATATTACTTTTCACATTCTCTTTCCAACCATCACCATCGCTCTGGGATGGATTCTCTTTTTCTTCAAAATAAAATACACCAAAACTAAGGATATAAAATGGCTCGATGCCTATAAATTTTGGGTCAAAATTTTCGCTCTATGTTTTGCACTTGGTGTAGTTTCGGGCATTACAATGTCTTTTCAATTTGGCACTAATTGGCCGGGATATATGAATACAGTTGGCAATGTTGCGGGTCCGCTTTTGGCGTTTGAGGTTTTAAGTGCGTTCTTTTTGGAAGCAACATTTCTGGGTGTGATGCTTTTTGGTTTTAACCGCATCTCTAATCGCTTCCATAATATTGCCACTTTTTTGGTTGCATTTGGAACCACGCTTTCTGCTTTCTGGATTTTGGTTTTAAATTCTTGGATGCAAACACCTTCAGGCTTTGAAATTATTGATGGAAAAGCCTTTGTAACTAACTGGTGGCAAGTGATTTTTAATCCTTCAATGCCATATCGCATCACTCATATGCTGTTGGCTTCGAGTTTAACTGCAGCGTTTTTAGTCGCTGGAGTTTCTGCTTATCGTTGGTTAAAAAATGACCGCTCTGAGTCAGTTTTGGCAGCGATGAAAACAGGTGTTTATCTTGCTGCTTTCTTAATACCGTTGCAAATTGTCGCCGGCGATATTCACGGGTTAAACACTATCAAATATCAACCCGCTAAAATTGCCGCAATGGAAGGAATCTGGCAAACGCAAAAATCAGTTCCAGCTTTATTATTTGCCATTCCTGATCAAAAAAATAAAACTAATCATTTTGAAATTGGCATCCCTAAACTCGCCAGCATAATTTTAACTCACAATCCAGATGGCGAAATTAAAGGCTTGAACGAGTTTGAAAATTTACATCCGCCAGTTGCACCAGTTTTTTATGCTTTTCGAATTATGATTATTACTGGCTTTTTGATGCTTGGTGTTTCTTGGTTGGCGGCGTTTATGATTTATAGAAAAAATCAGCCAAACAATTTTATCGCCAAAATTTTGGTGCTGATGACTTTTTCAGGATGGGTGGCTTTGGTTGCGGGATGGTATTCCACCGAAATTGGTCGCCAACCTTATTTAGTCTATGGCGTTTTAAAAACCGCCGATGCCGCATCTTCCGGCCTTGCAGTTTCTGGTGCGATGATTGCAGCAACTTTGGCGATGTATTTAGCAATTTATGTCTTCCTTATCGCTGCTTTTATCTCCGTAGTGTTTTATTTGGCAAAGAAAGCCGCAGCGCTGTCATCCTAAATTATTATCATCTTGAGCTCAGCGAAGGATCTTGCTAGATAAATTTGGTATAAGAACGACAATAAAGGAACCTCTGAACAACTAAAAC
>CAMDOL010000033.1 GCA_945903615.1 Rickettsia typhi
ATAAATGGTTCAACAGGAACAGGTATCGGAATTTTTTCGATATAATTTGCTGTTTTTAGAGCTGCTCTTTAATTACCGTCGGTTTTAACCGACGGTTAAGAGATTAAGAAAAACTGGGCTTTAGCCCAATACTAAATCAGAATTATTGGGCTAAAGCCCTTCTTTGGTTAGCTCTTCTATTCGTCGGTTAAAACCGACGGCAATTAAAAGCAGAAAAAAGTTAACCGGATAGTAGTAAATCCGTAGAAACTAATTAATTAAAAAGTTAACCCGTAGAAGATAATTAATTAACAAAAAAGTTATTTGCTGTTTTTAATTACCGTCGGTTTTAACCGACGGTTAAGAGCTTAAAAAAAAGTGGGCTTTAGCCCAATACTAAATCAGAATTATTGGGGTTTTATCAGCTTATTTTTTGGCAAGGGCTGGCTGCAAAGATAGGTGATGAGGTTTATAAATCCTTGCAAAAAAATTTTACTTACCGATAATTCTAAGCGGGAAGCAAGGCGGGCGTTTGGCTTTGTCAAACGGGTCAGATCTGAAAAGAAGCAGCCCTAGCAAAATCAGCGGGTTGCCTTGCTTCCTTATAAAATTCCTGCCATTTGACTTAGAAACTGTTAGCTAATTAATTTTATCTTATATTTCGCCCCATTTTTGCTCTTTTTTTCTTAAATTTTTTTAAAATATTCCCGATATTCCAAAAAAATTTAAGAAAAAATCACTAAAAATATGCCAAAATCTAGGGCAAAATCTAGGCAAAATCTAGGCAAAATTAATTAGCTAACAGTCTATCCTTTCACTTACCACTATTGCCAATGTCTTATCAAGTCTTAGCGCGCAAATATCGTCCAAACAATTTTAAAGAATTAGTTGGTCAAGAAGTTTTGGTGCAAACTTTGAGCAATGCGATTGCTAATCAAAAAATTGCTCATTCTTTTATTTTAACTGGCATTAGAGGTGTTGGCAAAACCACTACGGCAAGAATCATTGCTAAAGCATTAAATTGTGTTGGTGAAGATGGCTCCGCAATTGTGGCGTGTATGCCTTGTGGAGTTTGCTCAAATTGTGTGGCAATTTCTGGCTCGCGTCACCAAGATGTGATTGAAATTGATGCGGCTTCCAAAACTGGTGTGGATGATATTCGCGGCATTATTGATTCGGTGCAATATTCTCCAGCAATTGGTCGCTATAAAATTTATATTATCGATGAGGTGCATATGCTCAGCAACAGCGCTTTTAATGCTTTGTTGAAAACTTTAGAAGAGCCGCCAGCGCATATAAAATTTATTTTTGCTACGACAGAAATTAGAAAAGTTCCAATCACGGTTCTTTCTCGTTGTCAAAGATTTGATTTGAGAAGGCTGGGTGTTGATGAGCTTGTCATTCACTTAAAAAATATTTTACAAAAAGAGAGTTTTGCTGCCGAAGATTCTGCTTTAAATTTAATTGCTGAAGCTGCGGATGGATCAGTGCGTGATTTGCTCTCAATTGCTGATCGTATTTTATCTCACAATAATTATCAGCCAAACTTGCCCAGCGCCGCGGTGGAAGAGGTTTTGGGGCTTAATGATAAAAATAAAATTATTGATTTTGTCGCCACAATCTTGGCGGGAGATGTGTCTGGTGCGATTGATCAGCTTGAAAAATTTTATGAAAATTCTACCGATGTTGCTAGTCTGGTCATTGATCTGCAAAAAATTATTCACATTATAACTTTGAGCAAAACCACCAATTATCAGCCTCATTCATTTTCAGCATCGGCGCTTTTAAAAATCAAAGAACTTTCTGAAAAAACTAGTCTGGCAGATTTAACCAGAATGTGGCAAATGTTGCTCAAAGGCAATGTTGAAGTGGTGAACTCGCCTTCACAAAAAATGGTGATGGAAATGCTTTTGGTGCGAATGTGCTATTTATCTAGCTTGCCAAATTTAGAACAAATTATTGCAAAAAATACTGGTGAAATAAAGATTGAAGATGAGAATAAAACTGTTGCACAAAACAAAAATTCTAATCAAGATTTGGTGGGTGAGGTGATAAAAAATTTTGTTGGGTCAAGAGTCGTTAATAGCTAAGGAACCCCTGAACAACTAAAACGATCTTTAACAATTAATCATTAATTCTTATGGGCGATACAATAAAAATTCTTTGTGTGGAAGACGAAATTGATGTGAGAGAAAGTATAGTGGGAATTTTTGAGAGTGAGGGTTTTGAAGTATTTCAAGCTGGCGATGGCAAAGAAGGTTTGGAGGTTTTTTTGGAAAAAAGACCCGATATTATTATTTCTGACATTATGATGCCTGATGTGACTGGTCATGATCTGCTAAAATCAATTCGTGAGAATAAAAATATTGATAACAGCAATGTGCCGTTCATTTTGCTCAGCGCACTTGGACAAAAAGAGGATATTTTGAAAGGTATCACTCTGGAAGCCAGCGACTATTTAATTAAGCCGGTTGATTTTGATTTGCTTATTGCCAAAATTCGTGAAAAAACTTCTAACTTAAGAAAAACTGCTGAAGTTTCGAGTAAAAACATCGATAATTTGAAAAGCCAAGTTTCCAGTGTGATGCCTTATGAGATGTTGCATTATGTAGATTTGATCAACAACATTTCTAGCACGCTTCGTTGTGAAGTATATGGCCCGCTGCCTCACAAAAAATATTTAGAAGATATCAACAAAATCTACATAAACTCTCTAAAATTAAAAACCCTAGTGAATAATTTTTTGAGTGGATCGGCAATTTCAAACCAGCTTGATGTGTGTGATGAAATTTTCAACCCGCTGCAAGCTGTTCAAGATTTTGTGGGTAGTTTGAACAAAAAATTTCAATCCCAAATTGTAATCAATGATATTGACGCTTCCAAGCTGTCTGACATTAAAATTAACAAAACAATTTTAACTGAAATAATCAAAAAATTGGTTGGTTGTGTGTTTAAAATCAATGATGAGATGAAAATTGCAGTGACAATTTCTGCTGATCATCTTGACCGTTTGGTATTTATTTTTTGTCCAGAAACTAAAATTGGCAAAGATGTTTTGGATGGTCAAATTGAAAAATCGTCAGTCAGTCCAATGCTAGATAGTCAGGGTTTGATGCTTGAAGTAGTAGATAGCAACAATAGCACCAGCATAATATTGCCGATTCCTAATTATCGAGTGATTCAAAAGAGAATTGATTAGACACTGTTAGCTAATTAATTCTCTAACAGTTTTTACGGATTTACTACTGTCCAGTTAACTTTTTTGGATTGTTTGACTAATGGGCTGATAATATAAAAAAAACTCGGCAAAACTCGACAAAACTCAGCATCAACCCATTAATAAAACAACCCGAACTTTTTTGTTGTTAATTACCGTCGGTTTTAACCGACGGTTAAGAGGTTAAAAAAAACTGGGCTTTAGCCCAAAATCAGAAGTATTGGGCTAAAGCCCTTTTTTGGTTAGCTCTTCTATCCGTCGGTTAAAACCGACGGTAATTAAAAGTAGGAAAAAGTTAACTAGGTAGTAGTAAATCTGTAGGGATTGTTAGCTAATTAATTAAAAAGTTCGGATTGTTTGACTAATGGGTTGATGATATAAAAAAAACTCGGTAAAACTCGGTGTTATCCACCCTCCCGCTTTAAGGGAGGGCCTCAAGGGGGTGATAAAACCGATAATGTAAGCATCAACCCATTAATAAAACAACCCGATAAAAATAGTTGATTTATTGAACTGATTTATGGGGCTGTTGCAAATTCGCCAAGTAATTTTTTTGGCAAAAAAAAATTCCAAGCTTATGGCTCAGAAAGCTGTTAGCTTTTTTAAACCCCTTCAGTAAAATTTGCAGCCAAAGATAGATTTGCGATAGTCTCAAGTTAGCTTTTTATAAAGCTCTAAAGCCTTATTTCGAGCTTCTTCGTGAAGCACAATTCGTTGGGGATAATTCTTTCCTAGTTCAACCCCATATTTTTTTAATTCTATTGCGCTTAGTTCCCAAGGTTTGTGAATAAATTTTTTGGGTAAGTTTTTTAATTCAGGTAAATATTTTTTTATATACTCGCCGTCCGCATCAAATCTCTCACTTTGTAAAACCGGATTAAAAATTCGGAAATATGGTGCCGCGTCGGCACCAGATCCAGCAACCCATTGCCAGCTGGCGGAATTGTTGGCTAAATTGGCATCGACTAAGCAATCCCAAAACCATTCTTCGCCTTTTCTCCAATCGATAAATAAATCTTTAATTAGAAATGAAGCGACAATCATACGCACACGATTTTGCATAAAACCAGTTTGCCAAAGTTCGCGCATTCCAGCATCAACAATAGGAAAACCAGTTTGACCTTTTTGCCATTTTTTGAGTAAATCGGGATTATTTTCCCACTCAAAATTATCGAATTGTTTTTTAAAATTCTGGTTAGGAAGTTCAGGAAAATGAAAAAGTAAATGATGCGAAAATTCACGCCAAACAATTTCAGCCAAAAACTGTGAAGTTCCAGCTTTGTCTTCAGGATTTTTAATGTGATGTTTTTTGACCAGATCAACAATTTCATTCACTGAAATTAAACCAAAGTGCAAATATGGTGAAAGTTTAGAAGTGGCGTTTTTGCTCGGAATATTACGGATTTCGTTATAGTTTTTGAGATTGTATTTTAGAAAATGCTGAAAATTTTTAAGAATTGATGGGCGATCAAAATGCCAAATTTCTGCGAATTTTTCTGTCCAATTGGGATCTGTTGGTAAGAAACTCAAATCCTCCAGAGTCATTGCTAGCGAGGGCAGATCGAATGGTAATCCAATTTTTTCTTTGCTATTTTGGATGATCGACGCATCGCCTTTGGATAGTTTTAATGGCGATGTTGGATAATCTAGGGGTGGTTTTACCAATTCCCAGCTCTTCAAACAATTTTTCCAAAATGGTGTAAAGACTTTAAAATAACTTCCGGCGCCATTTTTAATTTCATCTGGTTTGAAAAGTAGGTAAGATTTAAAATCGAAAACTGAAATATTTTTGAGCAAAGCTAAATTTTTAATTTGTCCTTCAAGCCTTATATTAAAAGGTTCATAAAGCTTGTTAAGATAAATTTCTTGAACTCCTCCAAAAATAATTTTTTGTAAAACTGCAATAGTTTCACCCTTAAAAATTAATAATTCTAAACCTAAATTTTGGTATAAATTTTTTTGCAATTCTTCTAAGGCAGAATGCAAAAACCACTTCGAAGCACCGCCAATCTTGCGTTTATTAACCTCATCAAAAATAAAAATTGGCAAAATTTTTTGACCATCTTCTTGTGATTTTTTGCAGGCAAAAAACAGGGCAGGGTTGTCGAAGATTCTTAAATCTTGATTAAAAATTACTAATTTCATTTTGTTTGATAGGGCTCAATAATTTTTTCTAACCAAGTTCTTTCGTCAATATTTAATCCTTTTTTTAACTCCTCATAAACTCGCAAATGATATTCGCGTAGCCACTTCTTCTCTGGATAGGTAAGCATTTTGAAGTTGATTAATTTTGGGTCGATTGGGGCGAGAGTTAAGGTTTTGAAATGTAAAAAATTTTTCTGAAGCGGTTCGGGGTTTGCAACCAAGATCTCAGGTTCATTCTTTTTTAGTTTTGATGCAAACATAAGGTCGTCATTATAAATGCTGACCTGTGCATTATCAAATTTTTCTACTAAAATTAAATTTTCAATGCGAATTCCATATTCGCCAGTTTTGTAATATCCGGGTTCGTTAGATAAAATCATCCCTGCTTGCAACGCAACACCATCGCTTCGTTTGCTAATTGAGGGTGGAGATTCGTGAACAGAAGAAAAGCTGCCAACGCCGTGACCGGTGCCGTGGTCGTAGTCTAAGCCAGCTTGCCAGAGATGATATCTTGCTAAAATATCTAAATTATTTCCAGTTGTTCCTTGAGGAATTTTGGCGCGGGCGATGGCGATATGCCCTTTTAAAACGCGGGTGAAATTTTCAATCATTTCTGTAGTTGGCGTTCCAATCGCAATAGTTCTGGTTATGTCGGTTGTGCCTTCTTGATATTGTCCGCCAGAATCGATTAAGAAAAGTCCGTTACCTTTTAAAACTTTATTAGTTTTTTTAGTTGAATGATAGTGAACGATTGCACCATTTGAGGCAAAGCCAGCAATGGTTGCAAAGCTTTCATATAAAAATTTTTTGTTTGATTTGCGAAATTCTAGAAGTTTTTTTGTTGCAGAAATTTCATCAATTTTTTGTTTTTTTGCTAATGAATTTTCTAGCCAAAATAAAAATTTAGTAACCGCTAAACCATCAATTTTGTGCGCTAGAATGGCGTTTTTAATTTCGGTTGGGTTTTTGATGGCTTTGTGGATTAGGCAGGGGTCTGGCTTATTGATAATGGTGATGTTTTGGGATTTTAGTAATGAATAAATTTGGTAGTTGGTTTGGTTAAAATCAATCTGCACAGAGTTGTTCGGCATTTGTAATGGCGATCCGATTATCATATCTTTTAGAAATTGAAATAAACCCAAGGTCGGGGTTGCAAAACCTATCCTGCTTTGATTATTTTTATAAACAATCGCATAACTCAAAAGCAAAGGCGAATATTCAACATCAGCAGCGCGGATGTTAAATAGCCAACAAACCGAAGCTGGATTGGTGAGAATTACTGCGTCGGAATTTTTATCTAAATCGATGATTATTTTTTGGATTTTTTCTTTTGAAGATAAGCCAGAATATTTTTCTAAATGTTTAAAGACCTTGCTATTTGGGGCTTCTGGCTGGTTTTTCCAAATTGAATCGACAGGATTTGTCTCTAGGGCAATTAAATTATCGCCAAAATATTTTTGATAATTAAAAACAGAGCTAATGTTGTGTAGGCTTGGATCAAAACCAATTTTAGAATTTTTTTGGGAGTTTTCCAACAGCCAGTTTAGTGGAGATTTTTCTGCTAAATTATAAATTTCAAAAGCCTTTTTATCTACCTCAGCTGCGGCTTGCAAAGTATATCTTCCATCAGTAAAAAACGCTGATTTATTTTTAGAACAGCCAATAATTGCAAAAGCATTTGAGCCAGTAAAGCCAGTTATAAACTGTAACCGTTTAGCATATTCTGGCAAATATTCACTGCCAAATTTGTCGGAGTTTGGGAGAAGAAAATAATGTAAATTCAGTTTTGTGATGGTGTTTTTTAGTGAATTTAGATTGCCGTTCATTTTGTCTTATCAATGTATTGTGGGTTGTAGCGGATCTGCTTTTTAACCTCTTTTTAAATTCAATTCCCGCCAGCATTTTTAATAAAAAACTTTTTTAGAACTGGAAGTTTTTCAACCACCACCAAGCCGCTATTTCTAATAGCTTTGAGGATTTTAGAGCGGTTAGAAAATAAACTATTCAACCCATCTGTTGCTCCGGCCATTTTATAAGTGCTGATTTTTCTTACATAATTATATTTTTGCAAAAGTGTTTGCGATCCTATATCCAAGCCACATTCAAAATATTCTTTTACTAAATCAGTTAAAACTTTTATATCATCAATCCCCAAATTAAATCCCTGACCAGCAATTGGATGAATGCCGTGGGCAGCATCGCCAACCAAAACCATTCTTTGATAATAAAATTTATCAGCCACAATTAAATCAAGATTATATTTGAAGGGAGCGTTACTAACTTTGATTTTGCCTAAGTAATTTCCGACTAATTTTTGGAGCTGCGCCAAAAAGTTTTCCTCATCCATCTGCAAAATTGTTTCAGCTTTATCGCTTTTGACCGTCCAGACAATTGAGGATTCTAAATTATTTTTCATCGGCAGAACCGCGAATGGACCATCGGGAACAAATTTTTCTAAAGCAACATTTTGGTGTGCAAGGCTATGAGAAATATTAAAAACTAAAGCAGTTTGCTGATAGGATTTTTGAAAAGTTTTGATGTGGAATTTTTCACGCAATGATGAGAATCTTCCATCGCAAGCTAATAATAATTTGGCAAAAATAATTCTTTGATTATCTAGTGTTACGCTAACTTTATCATCTTCAAAAATAATTTCCTGATAAAAATTTGGACAAATAATCTCAAGATTATTTTGTTGTAAAGCCTTATCCCGCAAGGCGTTGTGAATGTGATAATTCTCAATTACTAAACCAAAAGCAGATTTGTTGCCATCAAAATGCAAATAAAATGGAGAATTGCCGTCAACAATTTTTATATCCTCAATCACGCCTGCAAATGGTTTGATATTTTCTGAAATACCAATTTTTTCAAAAACTTTTAGGGAAGATTGGGAAATTGCAAAGGCACGCCCATCTCTTTTTTTATCTTGCTTGATAATGTCGGATTTTTCGAGAAGAGCAATTTTAATATTGGGATTGGCTTTAGCCAAAGATAAAGCGGCAGTTAAGCCAGAAAAACCGCCGCCAATGATGATGATGTCAAAGTTATTGTTCATTTTAAACCATTAACATTCCGCCGTTAATATGAAGAGTCTGGCCAGTAATATAATTTGCTTCTTCACTAGATAAAAACACGGCACTTGCTGCAATATCGGAAGGCAAACCCATTTTTCCAGTTGGGATTGAAGATAAAATTCCTTGTTTTTGTGCGTCAGTTAAAACTTCGGTCATACTGGTTGCGATGAATCCTGGAGCGATGCAATTGATGGTAATGCCACGAGACGCAACTTCAAGTGCAAAAGATTTTGACATACCAATCATTCCAGCTTTGGAAGCCACATAGTTAGCTTGCCCCTGATTGCCGCTGACGCCAACAACTGAAGAAATGTTGATAATTCTTCCCCATTTTCTACGAATCATTTTCTTGATCGCGTTACGATTTAAAATAAAAGTTGATTTGAGATTTATATTTAAAACTTCATCCCAATCTTCATTTTTCATTCTCAGTGCCAAATTATCTTTGGTGATCCCAGCGTTACAAATCAAAATGTCCACCCCTCCCATCGCTATTTCAGCTTTTTCAATTAAAGCCTCAACTTCTTCAACCGAACTTAAATTGCACGGCAAAATATGATGCTCGCCCCCAATTGTCGCTGCCAATTCTTTAAGCTTCTCTTCCCGAGTTCCAGATATAGCCACAACTGCACCAGCCGCACTTAGAGACCGAGCAATCTCACCGCCAATTCCACCAGTTGCACCAGTGATTAATGCTTTTTTTCCTTGTAAATTAAACATAAATTTTAGTTCTTAATTGTTAATAAAATAGCGAACCAGCCATTATCTAGTTCATCAAAGGCGAAATACAAGCCAATTAATTGCTCATAATTTCAATTAATCTTTTCATCTTTTCTAATTCTTGTTTGGTTTGACCAGATTCTTCTTTTGGATCAGTCTTAGTATCGGCCGCAGTCTTAGTATCAGATGCAGTTTTAGGTTTTTCAACTTTAGTATCACCAGATTTGTCTCGCTCAGTTGGTGGCACAACTTTGTTATCTTGGCTATCAAGCAATTGATCATACATTTTCTTGGTCTTAATAATATTATCGATTGATTCAAGTCCATCCAAAGTTGATCCGCTATCATTATGAATGCCTTTAGCAGCGTTGCTACGAACTTGATCCATCATATGATCAATAAATGGTCTAATTGCATTTGCTCCAACCGCTAGTATTCCGTAACTTTTAGATTCCTTAAACCAAGCTGGTCCAATTCTTTCAGAGGTCAATTTTTCTTTTTTTGATTTATCATCTTTTGGCAAATCATCAGAAGAGTTTGAATAAAGCGATAAAATAATCGCAAAACTGAAAGCGAGAATAAAATAACCCTTAGTAAATCCAAAACCAAAACCTAAAGATTGGTTAACGGCGTTAGGAATTTTTTTAGATAAAGGTGCTGATATTTTTGAGCTAACCATCGAACAGATAATTAAAATGACTACAAAAACTCCAAATCTAACTCCCAAATCAACCAACATTTGTGAGGAGCCCCCCTTAACAATCATCTTGGAAATCATAGAGCCAATAACATCAGAGGCGATCATCGCCAAGAGCAGATTTATGGTCGAAAAAAAATCTTTGATGAATCCCTTTAAAAATGCCAGAATAGCAAAGACAAATAGGATAAAAAATATTGCTCCATCAACAGAATTGGGTGTTAAAGTCATATTTATATTTATTTATAAAGTCTAAAAAATGGCAATTTTTTAATAAAACTAACCATATTTTTTTGAGGATCTTGGCAAAAATCAGCCTTAATTTTTGCAGCTTTTTTTAACATCTCACCAGTTTGGTTGCGACGGTTTTTCACTTTAAATTTAAAAGCTGTAAATTGCATAACTTTTTCAATTTGGGAATCGAGCAAATTTAAAGTTTTTTGATAATTTTCTGATTTATCTTTTGCAAAACAAATTAAAACCCGAATATAAATTTTTGCCAGAATTATTCTTTTGCTGTAAAAATTAAAATCAGTAGAATCGTCTCCGGCTATCTTCCACATTAAGTCGGCAGTCTTATAAGAATTTTTGAAAGCGTTGACAATATGTTTTTGATTTAAATAAAAGTGAATAAGTTTTTGTAATTGTGGTTGATATTCTTGATTGATTTTTAATCTAATTTTTACCAAATTTTTAATCCTATCGCGAATTTTCATCGCACTAAAATCCACACCAATTGAGGCTTCTTTCATTTTTTCATCGATGGTGCAAATAAAAAAATCAGTAATATCTTCACAGCCATTTTCAAAAATGAATGGCAAAAATTTTACATCGATTTGAGCTTCAACAAAAGCCAGCTCTAAAGCTTTTTGATTCCATCCTTCAAAAAGGCAGATTTTCAGAAAGTGATGAAGGATTTTTTGTTTATTTATTTTTGAATCTATGAGCATGGAAAAAATATTGTTTAAGCCGTTAAATGAGATAGTAAAAAGCTATAATTTGCAAATAATTCTTTATTTTTATAATCGATGTCTTAATGATTATCGACCTTAATTCTAATCGCAACTTAATACCTAAAATGACCAACCAATCTCTGCTTCCAGTTCACAATCGGATGAATGTTAAATTTTCTCGCGGTGCTGGGGTTTATTTATATGATGATTCAGGCAAAAAATATTTAGATTTTGGTGCAGGAATTGCGGTGAATTCCTTGGGTCATTGCCATCCAAATCTGGTTGCGGCGCTGAAAAACCAAGCGGAAAAACTTTGGCATGTTTCTAATATTTACCAAGGTATTGAGCTAGAAAAATTTGCCGATGATTTAGTCAAAAACACTTTTGCTGATTATGTTTTTTTTTGCAACTCTGGCGCGGAAGCAATTGAATGTGGCATCAAAATGATTCGCCGCCATTTTTATGTGCAAGGCGAACCAGGCAAATATCGGATCATAACTTTCAAAGGCGCATTTCACGGACGCACTATTGCCGCAATTTCTGCGGCAGCCAAGAAAAAATATCTCGAAGGTTTTGAGCCAGCATTAGATGGTTTTGATAATGTTGAGTTTAATAATATTGAAGCAGTTGAACGCTCTATCACTAATCAAACCGCTGCCATCTTGATTGAGCCAATTCAAGGCGAAGAAGGAATTCGCGTTGCTGATAAAAAATTTATTCAAGATTTGCGTCGGGTTGCAGATAAAAATAATTTGCTTTTGATGTTCGACGAAGTGCAATGCGGCTTTGGACGCACTGGATATTTATATGGTTATGAATATTTTGGCATAAAACCAGATATTATAGCTTCTGCCAAAGGCATCGGTGGAGGATTTCCACTTGGCGCTTGCCTTGCAACTCAAAATGCCGCAAGGGGAATGACCGCTGGCGTTCATGGAACAACTTTTGGTGGCAATCCTTTGGCGATGGCAGTTGGTGATGCGGTTTTGCAAACTATTTTAGCGGATGGATTTTTAAATAAAGTTAAAAAGAGTGGTGATTTGCTAAAATCCGAATTACAAAAACTTCAACAAAAATTTCCTAATGTCATTGCTGAAATTCGTGGTGTTGGCTTGATGCTGGGCATCAAACTGCAAGAAAAATATATTGCTGCCAATATGGTTAGTGCTTTGAAAGATCAAGGATTGTTGCTTGTTGGCGCTGGAGAAAATGTAATGCGAATCTTGCCGCCACTAATTATTAGTGAAGAAAATATTTTTGAAGCGATAAAAATTTTACAGAATAGTTTTCAGAAAATAAGTTAAATTTCTAAAGCTCTTTTACTTTTTAGATTCTTTGCAACCAAAGTTTAAATCTTTTGGAAATTCTCTGGCTAGACTTATCTGAGCTAATTATTATGCCATTTTCCACCCTTAAATACCCAATAAAACAAAATATTTTGAGGATAAAATTAAGAAGAAAATCCGCCTGTATTAGGATATACAGAAGGATTTTCTTCTTAATTTTAGACCAAAAAGATGAAAATCATTTAAAAAATATCGTGCTGAATTTTAAAAAATTCAGATTGATTTTGTATCAAATTTAGAAGAGCTAAAAGTTGGACACTGTTAGCCTTGCTTGCAATCTTGGTATTTACATTGTTGTTTATTCTTAACAATACCTAATTGGGCTGAGGATTTTTTGATTTAAATCTTGCTTTTTATTAGGCTAAAATTTATATTACCTGCCTTCTAACCTTCAAGCCTTTTCAAAATTGGCCCCATCGTCTAACGGTTAGGACACCACCCTTTCACGGTGGGAATACGGGTTCGAATCCCGTTGGGGTCACCATTTAATTTTCGCAAACTTTTTTTCCACTCAAATTTTAAGATTTTTTTTACCCCTTCCGGCTCCAGTGTTTGTGCACTTCGGCGATTTTTATTTTATCATTAGCTGTTAACTTAATTTTGCCAAAAAAATCCCAATTTTTAGCAAAAATCGCCCATTTTTTTCTTCGTTTCTCCAAAGGCAGTCAACACAACGAAAATTGGAAGATATAGATTGTCTAGAAAATTGGGCGCCTGTCACTTTTTAAATTTCCCATCTGACAACGCTGATAAAAAACCACTGGCGGACATTTAATTGCGCTGCGAATTCTCTTATTGTTGTAATAATAAATCTGATGAGCAACAGCTTTTTTAACTCTGAAAAATATTCTTTGATTTTCTGGTTTGCGAGGTTAGATTTGCAACTACCCATAAATAGGTTTTTAATTTATCTGGATTTACTCGCGTTGTCATCCCGCACTTGATGCGGGATCCGGTGGGATGTTAAAGTAATCTTTAAATTAATAAGTTTTGTTTAAAACTTTTTCTGGATCACGCATAAGTGCGCCGAGGACACGGAGTGTGGATTTTAGTGTTAAGTTCAAAATTTTGATTTGGATTTTTGATAAAGCCAAAACTTATCTATCAAAGTTTTTGACAATAAAATCAATTATGGTTTACTGGTAATTTCTTAAAACCCTGAAATTTAAAAAATAATTTCACATCAAATAAGTTTGTTCACCACATCCTAAAATCAATGAATACAGCACTCAAAGCCTCATCTAAAATAATTATCACTAATAATTATTTTTCCAAAACATCATTAAAAATTCTTTGTCTTGTGGTTTTTTGTTTGGGAATTTTTTTAGAGAATTCTTTTGCATTTATAAATCCCGCCGGCAATTTTGCTGGTTCGCCACAAGATATGGAAAAAAATATCAGCGTTGGTGCGAAGAAGTTGATTGATTTAGCTTATCAAAATGTTGATCTGGAAAATTTGCATGATCATCACACTCATCT
>CAMDOL010000034.1 GCA_945903615.1 Rickettsia typhi
GCCAAAACAACATTTTGAAATTGGCGAAGGTTTGGAGCAGTTAGATTTTGAACAATCAGCTTTAATGTCCGGCTCTCGTTTTTCAACCCTAAGCGGGGGGTTGGCAAAATTGGAAAGGGCTTTATCTAACTTTATGCTCGATGTTGCAATTGAGTTTGGTTGCACCGAAGTTTCTCCCCCAAACCTTGTTAAATCTGAAGCAATGCTTCGTTCTGGGCAATTGCCAAAATTCGCTGATGAGGCTTTTAAAACCACCAATGATTATTGGTTGATCCCAACTTCAGAAGTTTCTTTGGTAAATTTGGTTGCCAAAAAAACTTTGGATGAAAAAGATTTGCCACTGCGTTTTACAGCCTATACCCCTTGCTTTAGAAGCGAGGCTGGAGCTGCTGGAAAGGATACAAGAGGAATGATTCGTCAACATCAATTTAAAAAAGTTGAGTTAGTTTCAATTACCACACAAGAACAATCTGAGGCGGAGCATCAAAATATGACCAACATTGCCTCAGAGATTTTGCGGCGTTTAAAATTGCCTTATCGCAAAGTTTTATTATGCACAGGCGATATGGGGTTTTGCTCGCAAAAAACTTATGATTTAGAAGTTTGGCTTCCCGGACAAAATAAATATCGTGAAATTTCCAGCTGCTCTAATTGTGGAGATTTTCAAGCCAGAAGATTGGAAGCGAAATACAAAACTGTTAATAGCAAAAAACCTTTATTAGTTCACACACTCAACGGATCCGCTTTGGCAGTGGGCAGAACTATCGTGGCGATTCTAGAAAATTATCAAAATCAAGATGGTTCAGTTAATGTGCCAGAGGCTTTGAAAAGCTATATGAATGGAATGAAGAAAATAACAAAATCTGCCTTGTAAAATAATAATTTATATTTATCATCCCCGCCTTTCATAACTTACCAATTAATTTTTTTTACGAATGGCAAATACCAGC
Source organism: Rickettsia typhi (assembly GCA_945903615.1). Lineage (GTDB taxonomy): Bacteria > Pseudomonadota > Alphaproteobacteria > Rickettsiales > UBA1997 > JAJTCH01. Next base: position 951 of record CAMDOL010000034.1, read on the forward strand.
GCAGCTAAAAAAGCTTTAAGATCAAGCAAAGCTAAAGAAACATTTAACAAAGCTAGAAAAAGCAGAATCAGAACTTTCGTTAGAAAAGTTGAAGATTCTATCAAAGCTGGTGATGAAGTTAACGCCAGAACAGCTTTCAAAGCTCTTGAGCCAGAAATTATGAGAGGTGTTACTAAAAAAGTTCTTAAACTTGGCACCGCATCAAGAAAGTTAAAAAGACTTGCTGCATCAATTCGTAAGCTAAAACAAGCCTAATTATTATGGAGCATTGGCTCTAGGCTCCTCCTTCGGCAATCCTCACAGACCGACAAATAATTATTAAATTATGTCAAAAAAATTCTCACCAAGATCAACTCTGTCAAACTTTCTAGTTGGCACTAAAATTGATTTTATGGGAATTCATAAAGCAGCCCTGATTCTCTCCCTTTTTCTTACTATCGCCTCAATTTCAATTGTCACTCTTCGCGGATTTAACCTTGGTATCGATTTTTCTGGTGGCATATTAATTGAGGCTAAGTTCCAAGATAAAGTCGAGCTTCAAAAATTAAGATCATTACTCGATAAAAAAGAGCTTGGTGATGTCAGCTTACAAAATTTTGATGATCAAAATTTTATGATCAAAGTTTCTCAAAACAAAAACATTGATCAGGCACAAACTATCAAACAAATCAAAGATATAATCGACAATAATTTTTCTAACACAGAATACCGCAAGGTTGATTTTGTTGGTCCACAAATCGGTAAAGAATTAGTAACCAAAGGCTTTATGGCTTTGTTACTTTCTTTCGTGGCGATAATGATTTATATCTGGATTAGATTTGACTGGCAATTTGGAATTGGTGCGATTTTGTCATTGATTCATGACGCAACTATGACCTTTGGTTTCTTCTCATTAACTGGTCTAGAATTTAACGCCACTTCCATTGCCGCAGTTTTGACTATTATCGGTTATTCAATAAATGACTCAGTGGTTATCTATGACCGTATTCGTGAAAACTTACAGAAATTTAAAAAGACCGATTTGTCAGAGTTAATTAATTTGAGCTTAAATTCAACTTTTAGCCGCACAATGTTAACCTCAACTGCAACCTTATTATCATTGATTGCATTGATGGTATTTGGTGGTGATGTTTTAAAAAGTTTTAGTGTAACAGTTTTCTTTGGAATTCTAATTGGAACTTATTCTTCAGTTTATATTTCTGCACCAGTTTTGCTTTATATGGATCCTAGAAACAAAAAAGCTAAAAAACATCACAACAAAACAGCAGATAAAGATTGACAAAATAATCGTCTTATCTATATTTCCTGATTATTTTTTTTTACAATAATTTTAAATTTGACAAATGACTAAAAGACTTAACGCTAAAAAGAAAATCAGTAGAAAATTAGGTGCAAGCCTATGGGGACAAGCCAAAGATCCTTTTATTAAGAGAAATTTTAAACCTGGTCAACACGGTGCTGCATCAAAAGGCAGAAGCACTGATTATGGTGTTCAGTTAAAAGCTAAACAAAGATTAAAATTTTACTACGGCAATATTTCTGAAAAACAATTCAGAAATATGTTTGAGCTCGCTTCAAAAACTAGAGGTGATACCAGTGAAAATTTTATCGGTATGCTTGAAAGTAGACTAGACGCTGTGGTTTATCGTGCTAATTTTGTTCCATCAGTTTTTGCGGCTCGTCAATTTGTAAGTCACAAACATGTAACGGTTAATGGTAAAACTGTTAATATTTCTTCTTATCGTTTGAAAGTTGGAGATGTTGTGCAAGTCAGAGAAAAATCTCGTGAATTGACAATCGTTCTGGATTCTTTGCAAAAGAAAGAAAGAGATATTCCAGTTTATTTGGATTTAAACTCTGAAGAAAAATCAATAAAGTTGGTTTCTAAACCAATGTTCTCTGATGTGCCTTACGCTGCTGAAATGCAGCCACATTTAATCACAGAATTCTACTCAAGATAACCAAAGCTTCGTCTCGCTTCGATATTTTAGAGTTTTTTAATTTTTTAAAAACGAACCTACATCAAAGTAGGCTTAACTTTAAGTAGGTTTAACTTTTAAAAAATTAAAAAACTTTAAAATCTCTTTGCGATACTCGCTTTGTAAAAATGTGTTATACTGAAAAGGAATCACCACATCCACAGTTTGACTTTGCATTTGGGTTGTTAATCTTAAAATAAGAACTGCCCAGATCGCATACAAAATCTACCACTCCTCCACATATAAATTCCAAAGAAACCTTGTCAATCGTTAAGAAAACTATGTTTTCGCTGGCAATTTGAAAATCATCATCATTAATTTTTTCATCAAGCTCAAGCTCAAACTCATAGCGCAGACCATTGCAACCACCCCCAAAAACGGTAATTCTCAAATGTTTATTTTGATTTTCTATTTTGGACTGCAACTCTATAATTCTATCTTTGGCGCTTTGTGATAATCCGACTGCTTTATTTTCCATATAATTTGATTTTATTTTTTGAGATTGCCTGAGAGCTTAAATCTTTGTTTTTTCTTCTTTTTTCTAACTCTTCAATAACGCTTTTTAGTTCAACATCTTTAGCGGCAAGTAAAACTAAAAGATGAAAAAATAAATCAGCACTTTCAAGAATGACTTGCTCTTGATCCTTCTCTAGTGCGGCTTCGCAAACTTCCCCCGCTTCTTCGATTACCTTTTTAGTAATATTTTTTAGCCCAGATTTTACTAAAAATGCAGTGTAAGATTTTTCGGCGTCGCCTTGAGCTTTCTCTTTAATTTCTGCAAAGAGCAAATCTAATAATTCTGATGTTTTATTTAGCATTGTATAAAATTTTAGTTTTGCTAAATGTAATTATGGTCACGGATAAATCAACAATCTTGACAAACAAAACCATTTTACTACCATTCGCCGCTCTTTTTATTAACCCTCAAAAAATAATGACAAATGAACGCAGCCTTTGTGGCTAGTAATTTGCATAACTTAACAATTAAAAATAAAACTCGTTATGACTATCCAATATACATTTTCTATTTTGAAGCCAGATGCAACCAGAAGAAATTTGACTGGTAAAATCAACTCTTATCTTGAAGCTGCAGATCTACAAATTGTTGCCCAAAAAAGAATCAGAATGACCAAAGAGATGGCAGAAACTTTTTACTCAGTTCACAAATCTCGTCCATTTTTTAACGATCTAGTTAGCTTTATGACTTCTGGCCCGGTTGTGGTGCAAGTTTTAAAAGGCGAAAATGCGGTTTTAAAGAATCGTGAAGTTATGGGTGCGACCAATCCAAAAGACGCAACTGCTGGAACTATTAGAAAAGATTTTGCTGAAAGTATTGAAGCTAACTCAGTTCACGGTTCTGACAGTATTGAGAATGCTAACATTGAAATTGCCTACTTCTTTGCTGGCAATGAAATTATAGAATAGCGGACAGTTACAAGGACACCTTGAAAAATTACCTTTTTTGGTAATTTTACTAAAAATTTATTTTTTAGTTGAAGTAGTTGCAAATCAAAGATTTGTGGCGTCAGAGAAATTTTTTAAAACTCACCTGCATTTAGGCAGGGCTCCTAGTTTTAAAAAATGACTCTATCTTACAAATTCCACAAAAAATTCTAATTTTTTCAAGGCATCCACAAATCTAAATTGTTAAAAATTATCACGATATTTTTTAAAAAATTCCTAGCTTTTTAAAAAATTCCCAATCTTTCTTCGCACCTTATGCAAGAAAATGATGAAGAACTCTTTGTTGATATTATCAAGATCAAAGAATCGGCAGATTAATTCACCATTAATCCTGAATTCTTTGCAGTTAAAACAACTAATCTTTTGAGATTAAGGATAATGGTTTGTGACACTGTTAGCTAATTAATTTTATCTTATATTTCGCCCTATTTTTACTCTTTTTCTCACGAAATTTTTTAAAATATTCCCGATATTCCAAAAAAGTTGAAGAAAAAATCACTAAAAATATGCCAAAATCTAAGGCAAGATTAAGATGAACTTTGGTATTAGTTTTGATCTAATCCGCCAAAGTTTCAACCGCTGCTTTAGGCTGTTCTGTAGCTATTGGTTTTATTCCCAAAATTGGCGCAATTCCTTGAATCACTTTTCCAGCAACTGGAGCTGCAACCATTCCGCCAGTATTGAAACTATAATTTGCACGATCAAAAGAAACGAAGACTAAATATTTCGGATTGGAAATTGGAAAAACTGCTACAAAAGAAGCCATTGTTTTAGACGCGTTGTATCGGCCAAACTCGGCTCTTTCTGCTGTGCCGGTTTTTCCACCCACCTCATATCCAGCAACATCAGCATTTTTTCCAGTCCCATTTATTACCACATTTCTAAGCATCTGGCGCATCGTTTGTGAAGTTGATTCTTTGATAATTCTTTTGCCGCTTGGCTCTTTTTCTAGTTTGATGAATGATGGTTGATATAAAATTCCACCATTAACAATTCCTGAAACCGCAGTCGCCATATGCAGCGGTGTGACTGCAATTCCATGTCCATATGCGATCGTATAAAGATTAATTTCGCGCCAAATTTTTGGATAGATTGGTTTGCTAAGCGCAGGAAAATCGCTGTCAATGCGATTTAAAAGTCCAAATTTTTCGAGCATATTTTTTTGCCTCGTTGCCCCAATTTTTTTAGCGATTTCAATAGTTCCAATGTTTGAAGAGTGTGCAAAAATTTCAGCAACCGTGGCATAACCTTTGATAGGGTGATCATCTTTAATCGTAAAGCGACCATATTTGAATGGGTTGCTCACATCATAGCTGTCGGTCATTTTCACCAAATTATCTTCAAATGCTATAGTGTTGGTAAAAATTTTGAAGATCGAACCAAGCTCATAAACCCCATAAGTGGCACGGTTGAAACGCTCATTTTGACCAGCTTCCATTTGCCGATTAGGATCAAAATTTGGTTGGCTGGCAACTGCTAAAACTTCGCCATTAGTTATATCCATAATCAACCCTGAAGCTGCCATCGCTTTATATTTTTCAATGCCTCTGGCTAATTCATCACTCAAAACATCTTGCAATCTAACATCCATAGCCAGCTGCAAATCTTTGCCCTCACTCAGCGATTTATCATGGGACATCTCCGCACCAGCCAAGCCTTTGCGATCCAAATCAACATAGCCAACAATATGTGCCAAAATTGATTTTTGTGGATAGATGCGCACCAAATCATCATCAAAAATTAGCCCCGCCATTTTTAAAGATTGCACCGCTTCTTGTTCTTTGGGAGTAACGCCGCGTTTGACCAAAATCCAGTTGTGCTCTTTTTTAGAGGACATTTTTTTCATAATGTCCTGATATTTTAACTCCGGAAAAATCTCGACTAATTCTTTGGCGATCACATCTGGTTTTTTGATCAAAACCGTGCTGATATAAAGCGATTTTGCTTTCAAATCAGTTGCCACAATCACACCGTTGCGATCAACAATATTGGCGCGTTTGCGGTTTTTGTTTGGATCGTAAAATTTACTCACAAAAACTTTATCACCCGAAACCGCCACAACCACCAAGCGAAAAGCCACAAAAACAAAAGCCAACACCAAGCAAAAATATAAAAACCTGACTCTTCCTTTGCCTAGTTCATCCATAATATTATTTATTTAAATTTGAGTAATACCAAAGTTCATCTTAAGCAATTTCATAAACCACACTTCGCCCTTTCCCAAAAGTTTTGATCTTTTTCATCTCAAGCAAATCGCATAATTTTAATTTTGCTTTTAAAGTGCTACGCTTAGATGCTGTTCATAAAATCAAAACCCACCGAATGTCCACAAAAATATCCAATTATGTCCAATTGTGAAAAGCTTGAGCATTAGAAAAGTTTAGCTCTATTTCTTAATATAAATCTCTCCGCCGCTTTCCTTAAACTTCTCACTCATCTTCTCCATTCCCTTCTCTATTTCTATTTGGGGGTCAATGTTCCCCCTATTTAGGGGGAGCGAGTTTTCGTCAGAAAACGATGGGGGTGAATCTATGTTCCCCCTATTTAGGGGGAGCGAGTTTTCGTCAGAAAACGATGGGGGTGCATTTTTTTGCTTTGCCGCATATTCACGAACATCGCCGGTAATTTTCATTGAGCAAAATTTTGGCCCGCACATTGAGCAAAAATGGGCAACCTTTGCGCCTTCGGCTGGCAAGGTTTCATCGTGAAAAGATTTTGCTGTGTAAGGGTCAAGCGAAAGGTTGAATTGATCTTCCCAGCGAAATTCGAAGCGAGCTTTGGAGAGTTCGTCGTCCCAAGCTTTGGCAGTTTTATTTCCCTTCGCCAAATCTGCGGCGTGAGCGGCAATTTTGTAAGTTATAACTCCCGTTTTCACATCGTCTTTATTGGGCAATCCCAAATGCTCTTTGGGAGTCACATAGCAAAGCATTGCGGTTCCAAACCAGCCAATCATTGCCGCGCCAATTGCAGAAGTTATGTGGTCATAGCCGGGGGCAATGTCGGTGGTTAGGGGCCCAAGGGTATAGAACGGAGCTTCATAGCACCAATCAAGTTGTTTCTCCATATTTTCTTTTATCAAATGCATCGGCACATGCCCTGGTCCTTCAACCATAACTTGGCAATTATGATTCCAAGCAATTTTGGTAAGCTCGCCCAAAGTTTTAAGTTCTGAAAGTTGCGCCTCGTCATTTGCATCAGCGATTGATCCGGGGCGAAGCCCGTCACCTAGTGAAAAAGCCACATCATATTTTGCCATAATCTCGCAGATTTCTTCAAAGTGGGTATAAAGAAAATTTTCTTGATGATGAGACAAGCACCATTTTGCCATAATTGCTCCACCACGGCTAACAATTCCAGTCAAGCGATCAGCGGTCATTGGCACATAACGAAGCAAAACTCCGGCGTGAATTGTGAAGTAGTCAACACCTTGTTCCGCCTGTTCAATCAAAGTGTCGCGATAAACTTCCCAAGTTAGATCTTCGGCAACGCCGCCAACTTTTTCCAACGCTTGATAGATTGGAACGGTGCCAACCGGCACAGGGCAATTGCGAATGATCCATTCACGAATATTGTGAATATTTTTACCCGTAGATAAATCCATCAAAGTGTCGCCACCAAAACGCACTGACCAAATCATCTTTTCAACCTCTTCTTCAACGCCAGAAAATATCGCTGAATTGCCAATGTTGGTGTTGATTTTCACTAGAAAATTGCGACCAATAATCATTGGCTCAGACTCTGGATGGTTGATGTTATTGGGAATAATTGCTCGACCTTTGGCAATTTCATCTCTCACAAATTCAGCGGTGATAAACTCTGGAATCTTTGCTCCAAAGGTTTCTCCGCGATAATCTGGATTACGAATTTCGCCAGAGAATTTATCTTGCAAAGCCTTTCTTCCCATATTTTCACGCAGTGCGACATACTCCATTTCCTTGGTGATAATTCCTGCTTTTGCATAAGCCATTTGGGTTGGCTTTTGTCCATCTTTTGCCCGCAATGGTTTGAAGTTTGAAAGGTCAAATTCTGGAACTGAAGATTTTGCGCCTTTAATAAAAATGCCGTTATCTTCTGGTTTAACATCTCTTCCAGAATAATTCTCCACATCGGAGCGTTCTAAAATCCAATCACGGCGCAAGGCAGGCAATCCTTTGTTCAAATCAATATTTTTACAAACTGAATCATCGGTATAAATCCCTGAAGTGTCGTAGACATCGAAAAATTTTCTGTCTGATTTTTCCGTCAAACTAATTCGGCGCATTGCAACTTTCACATCAGAAAATCTTTCGCTAGTCACATAAATTTTGGTTGAAGCGGGCAGGGCACCAAGGGTAAGACCTTGAGTCAGATTTTTGTTATCGAGTTTATTATTCAACATTTTATTAATTCAAATTTTCTTTTAAGTTAAAATCATCTGATATTGAACCAGATTAAAGTTTTGTAAATTCACAATACTACGAGGCGAAAATAATAATCATCGCTGCTAATTTTTCAAAACAAGTTTTGATTATTATTCATATGGAACCTCTGAACAACTAAAACAATGTTTTAGAAAAATTGATCTTTCTGGTCTTTTTTGGCATAAATTCCATTATTTTTGGTAAAATATGGAAATATTCCACCAAAAAGTAATGAAATTTCTACTCAAAAAATCCTCAGAAATATCAATTTTTAGTTGTTCAGAGGTTCCATATCTAAAAATCAATTGTAATTTCTTTAAAAGGGCGAATAATTGCCGCCTCGAAAAACTTTAAATAAAATGCTAAATCATATGACAGAAACAACCAAAAAACCATTCATTCCTAAAAAACCAGCATCTCCTTTCAATAACGATCCGCACAATACCAGAGGCGGTAAAGGTGGGAATAAAGGCAACACATTTTCTGGTGGTGGTGGTCAAAAAATGAAATCAATTAGCGTGCCAAAATTTAAAGGTGGCAGTGGTGGCGATAGATAAATCTGAGCACAAACTAACCAAGCCTTATACTAACAAGCTGGAGGAGATTGTTCTTTCTCGGCGCGAACTCAAAGTTTCTTTCGAGTTCTTCCCTCCAAAAAATGAGGAGATGGAAGAAAAATTATGGAAGGCAATTACCAACCTACAAGGTTTAAAACCTAGCTTTGTTTCCGTTACATATGGAGCGGGGGGCTCAACCAGAGAGCGCACTCACAATACTATCAAAAAAATTCTCCAAAATACCAATCTTAAACCAGCTTCGCATTTAACTTGTGTCGGAGCTTCCAAAAGTGAGATTGAAGAAATTGCTAAAAATTATTGGGCAATGGGCGTGCGTCACATTGTGGCATTGCGTGGCGATATGCCAGCTTCCTCTCCAACTTATCAACTACGCTCGGATGGCTATAAATATGCTAACGAGTTGGTTGCTGGGTTGAAAAAAATCGCTGATTTTGAAATTTCTGTTGCTGGATATCCAGAATCTCACCCAGAAGCAGTAAGCCTTGAGGCTGATATTGAACATTTAAAACGCAAAGTTGATGCTGGAGCAAATCGCATTATCACGCAGTTTTTTTTCGATACCGATTTATATTTTCGTTTCATTGAAAAATGCGACAAAGCCAAAATCAATGTGCCAATTGTTCCTGGAATTCTGCCAGTTAGTAATGTTACCCAAGTGAAACATTTTTCTAAGATGTGCGGCGCTAGCATTCCAAAATGGATGTCAGAAATTTTTGTGGATTTAGATGAGAAGGAAGAAACCAGAAAATTAATCGCCGCAATTGTTGCTGTTGAACAATGCCGCATTTTGCACAAAGCTGGCATCAATGATTTTCACTTTTATACCCTCAATCGCTCGGATTTAACTCTGGCAATCTGCCATGTTCTAGGTGTTAAATAATTTTAATGGACTTATACCATTTCCAATCTTAACAGATTTTGGCATATTTTTAGTGATTTTTTAACATTTATTCCCCATCAAACTGCAAATCAATTTCCTTCCAAATATCATATTTATCTTGTGGCAAGTTTCGAATTGGGCTGCAGAGTTTTAGTGACTGTTTGACTACATCAACAGCTTGATGAAAATCCGTTTCTTGTGGATCGTCATATTTTTGGAAATCTTTAATTATCACTTCCGATAAATCAATAAAGCCATCTTTGGCAACCAAAATGTGCGCATTGACTACAGTTTTATTTTTAGATCCAGATTGATCAAGAGCTTTTTTGTAACAGCGTTTGATTTGGCTTTGAATATTGAATTTTTCTCGCGCTAATAAATCTAAACTTTCAATAGTATTTTCAGTAAAAGAATATTGACTTAGCTCACTTTCATCAACATTTTCGTCATCATTTTTCTCTTCCGGCATTGGTTGATCATCAGCTTTTTCCTTTTTATCAGGCTTATCTTTTTTGATCTCTTCTTTTGCTTCTGGCTTTTTGTCTTCTTCTTTAGGCTTGTCAGGTTCTGGCTTGGATTCAGGTTTTTTGTTTGGCTCTTTCATTTTATTGGCCTGATTTTTAGCATCTTTTTCTTTGGGCTTAGATTTTTTAGGTTCAACTTTAGCTTGATCTTTTTTTGCCACTGACTTTGGTTTTGGTAGCAGTTTTTTAGGTTGTGGTTTTGGTTTGGATTGTTTCTTTACTGGCTTAGATTCTGGTTTTTTTGGGTTGACCTTGGTGATTATTTCTTGAGGTGCTTGATCTGGTGCTGGAGTTTGAGTGGGTTTGATCGCCTGATTGGCAGTGTCAGAATTTCCAGCTTTGACCACAAAGCTAATGGCAATTTTACTAGTCTTCTCAACTTCTGGCGGTGGGCTAAAATTAAAGCTGAAATAAACTAGAAGAATTAGGATGGAATGGAAAAATAGTGAATATAAAATATTGCGGATCATATACTTGTTTAACATAGACAAAATAAGGCTTGATTGGTCTTTTTTATCAAGTTTAAGTTGTCTTGAACCTAAATTAATTAGCTAACAATTTCTAGCAAAACAACTAATTTGTTATAGGCACCTTGAAAAAATTAGAATTTTTTCAAGGTGCCCCTTATGTTCCTGAAAGTTCTGTTACCAAAACAACCTGGGTAAATCCAGCGGAATTGATTGTTTTTACTGCTTCCATAACTCGACCATAATCTATTTTACTATCGGCACGCACAAAAATTTTACTATCAATATTATTATTGGTAATTGCCAATAATTTTTCTGGCAAAGCACGCAACTTAGTTTGTTCTTCTTGCAAATAAATTGTTCCATCATTTTTAATTGAAACTGCAATTGGCTCATCACCAGATTGATTAGCGTTAGTTGTGCCTTTTGGCAAGTCCAGCTCAATACTGCCAGTCATCATTGGTGCGGCGACCATAAAAATAATCAGCAGCACCAAAAGCACATCGACAAAAGGTGTGATATTGATATCTGACATCGCCACTCTTCTTTTTCGAGAATTTTTGTTTTGAAAGTTAAAAGCCATTTACTCAGGTAAATTTTTATTTTTGATGACAAATAATTGATCATCAATTGTTTCGTCAAATTTTACAGTTGTAAAAGATACTTTAGTGATTTCGTCTAAATCATTTTTTACTTCCATCTTTACAAATCTAAGGGGATTGGTTTTGAAAATTAAGCTAAAAGTTCCAGCTTCTTTTTTGTTTTTTTTAACAATTCCAACTTTGATTGTGTCAGCAGATTTTTCAAAATCAGTAATTTCAACATCTTTGGCGGAAAAGGAAAAGTTTTTGCGAGTCAGAAATGAAGCCGGTGTACTGTTGGTGGAAAGGTAGGAAGTTTCTTCTAATTCTAAATCTGTATAAGCCAAAACACTGCCATTGGCAATGATTAGAACTGGCGTTGGCTTGTTATATTCTACGCGCATTTTGCCGGGTCTGGAGAGCAAAAACCTTCCGTTAGAAACCTCGCCATTATTGACTTGCTGAGTAAAATTGGCGTTTAAAAATTTGATATTGTTTAGATAATTTTCAATTAAAGTTAAATCAGATTTGTTTTGGCTTAAAAAATCTTGATTGGTTTTAGCTAGAGATTGATTGATTCCAGAACAGAATAAAAAAATAGTGAGCAGAAATTTAAACATAATTTTGTAAATGAAATGATTGTGTTTGAGAGTTGTTTTACTATAAAACAAAAAACAAAAAAGGAGAAGTTTTTTTTCAAAACCTCTCCTTTTTTAGCCTAAAATTAATTAGAAAATCTAATTATCTGCATAATAAACTTTTTCATCTAACATCCCTTCGCTTCTATCCACCAGAACAGTAACCGCCGCATCACCAGTAATGTTCACGGTAGTTCTGATCATATCCAAAATTCTGTCCACACCAAGAATAATGCCGATACCATCCAGAGGTAGGCCAACTGATCCTAAAACCATTCCCATAAAAATTATTGAACCGCTAGGAATTCCGGCCGCACCGATTGATCCTAATGTGCAAGTGAGCATCAACATTAAATATTGACTAAAATCCAAATGGATTCCATAAGCCTGAGCAAAAAATACTGCACAAATACCAAGATAAATTGCGGTTCCGTCCATATTAATTGACGAGCCAAGTGGCAAAATAAAATTAGCATTAGCCTCAGAAACGCCCATTCTTTCTTGAACATGAGTAACGGCAGTTCCAAGCGCGGCTTTGCTACTGCTGGTTGCAAAAGCAATTGATTGAGTGGTGGTCATTTTTTTGAAGAATGGAATTGGTGATAATTTACCAAAAACCAAAATCATTACTCCAAATAATAAATATTGTAAAAAACAAGCACCAATAACAATAACCACTAACTTGCCTAGTGATCCCAAAATATCCATACCTTGAGTTCCGACCATCCAAGAAATAAAGCCAAAAACACCAATTGGAGCTAGAAGAACAATTAGTTCAATCATTTTAAACATTATCAAATTAACACTATGGATAATTTCTTTAACGGGCTTAGTTTTGTTGCCCATCATATTGATGACAACACCAGTAAAAATTGAAAATACAATGATCTGTAAAAAATTATCATTAGTAAATGCTCTAAAAATATTGGTCGGTATTAAACCCATCAAAAATTCTTGGGCTGTTGGCGCGTCTTTGTGTTCAACCACAACTTTAGCAATGCTGCTCAAATCAACTCCAACTCCAGGTTCAAAAATTGTGCTAACAGTTAAGCCAATTGCAACTGCAAAAGTGGCGGTGGCAATATAGATTAAAAAGCCTTTAATACCAACTCGTG
>CAMDOL010000035.1 GCA_945903615.1 Rickettsia typhi
GCCGCCATCACATCTTGTCCTCTGGTTTTTCTGATTGTCACTGTATAGCCAGCTTTTTTAATAATATTGCCAAAAGCCATAATGCGATTGCGGCTTGAGCAAACAAATTCGCTTCCTGCCCAAGGGTTGAAAGGAATTAGATTGATGAGAGCGGGAAGTTTGTGAGATTTGAGCAACCTGACTAAATTCGCCGCATCTTCATCGGCGTCATTGACGCCAGCAAGCATCACATATTCAAAAGTTATTCTGCCGCTCGGATTAGTTTTTACATAATATTCGCAAGATTTCATCAATTCTTTTAGCGGATATTTTTTGTTAAGTGGCATTATTTTGCTGCGAGTTTCATCGTTGGTGGCGTGCAGAGAAATGGCTAAAACAGTTTTGATTTGATCAGAGAATTTAAGAATTTCAGGAACAACGCCCGAAGTTGAAATGGTGATTTTGCGTTTGGAGAAGTTTATTCCGTTAGAATCATTGAGAATTTCCACCGCTTTTTTAACTTGATCATAATTGAATAAAGGTTCGCCCATTCCCATAAAAACCATTGAAGTGATTTGCCTTCCATCTTCGCCAGACCAATCAACAAGAAGATCACGAGCCAACATCAATTGCGCTACAATTTCTCCCGCGCTCAAATTTCTTACCAACATTTGCGTGCCGGTGTGGCAAAATTTGCAAGTAAGCGTGCAACCAATTTGTGAGGAAATACAAAGTGTGCCGCGATCTTCTTCGGGAATAAAAACCATTTCTGCTTCTCTGCAATCAGAAAATTTTATCAACCATTTTCTAGTCCCGTCAGTTGATAATAAATCTTGGCTGATTGCTGGTCGTGCAATCGAATAATTTTCCTCCAACTTTTCGCGAGTGGTTTTAGAAATATTTGACATTGCCGCAAAATCAGTGATTCCGGCAGCGTAGATCCAATTCCAAATCTGTTTGGCTTTAAAAGGTTTTTCACCAATTTTTAACATTTCAGCAGTGAGCTCATCAACACTTAAGCCAATCAAATTAGTTTTTTCGCCAGCTTTAAAATTTGAAGTTGGCAAAAATTGTGGAGATTTAAAATCGATTGGCATTATATTTGTGAATGAAAATCTTAAAGAAAACTATGCAATTTAGCGACTCAGGCATCATTATCAGCGTTAGAAAATACAGCGAAAGCTCCTTGATTGTCAAGGTTCTTTCCCATAATAACGGGCTTTATTCTGGCTTTGTGCGCGGCGCAACTTCTTCGCAGAAAAATAGAGTGATCTATCAAAATTTTAATTTGGTGGATTTTGAGTGGAGTGCAAAAGTTGAAGATAATTTAGGATTTTTTAAAATTGAATTACAAAAATCTTTCTTAGCCGATATCATCTCCAGCCCATTCAAAATCTCAGCTCTTGGTGCAATTTCTCATTTGATTGAACAAAATGTTTTGGAGCGCGAACCAGTTGCAGAAATTTTTTCTGGCTTGCTAAAATTATTGCAAAAACTCAGCTTGGAAGATGAATTTTTTCTCAAACAATATATTCAATTTGAAATGGATCTGTTGCAAATTTTGGGTTATGGCATTGATTTGTCTGAGTGTGCTGCAACTGGCACAACCGAAGATTTGCGTTTTGTTTCGCCAAAATCTGCACGCGCAGTTTGTCAGGCAGCTGGAGAAAAATATCGCGATAAATTGTTGATCTTGCCGCAGTTTTTGTTGGAAAATAATGAGTTAAAAACTGACAAGGAAGATTTATTGAATGGTTTAAAATTAAGTGGATTTTTTATCGAGCGACATTTGATGGAAAGACCAAAAATAGAGTCCAAAGCCGAGATTTTTAACTTGCGAAAGCAACTTATAAATCTGGTTTCAAAAGCCGAGTTTTAAAAATAAAACTTGCTTCTTGCTGATTAACAATTTATAAAACCGCCAATTTAAAATTTTGGCAATCAGCTGCCTTCTAATAAAGTCTCAAAAAGCCACCATTAGCAGTTATGTTGTCAAAAATCGTTAAAGCATCTTTTTTAATCTCCCTCTTCCTCTATCAGCCCGCCTTTGCTCGCAATTATATTCGTATGGCTGGCTCTTCCACGGTTTATCCTTTTGCCAGAACTATTGCTGAAGAATTTGGGCGCAATACCGAATTTAAAACCCCTATCGTTGAATCTATTGGCACAGGCGGCGGCATTAAATTATTTTGCTTGGGTGTTGGTGAAGATTTTGTTGATTTTGCTAATGCTTCTCGCAGGATGGAGCGGAGTGAATTGGCGATTTGTCATAAAAATGGTGTGAATGATATTGTTGAAATTAAAATTGGTTATGACGGAATTGTGCTGACTAACGCTGTTCAAACTAAGGCTTATGATTTAACCAAAGAGCAAATATTCTTAGCGCTTGCGGATGTAATTGCTCAAAATGGCAAGTTGATTAAAAACCCTTATCAAAAATGGAGTGATATTGATAAATCTTTGCCAAATAAAGCGATAGTTGTCTATGGTCAGCCACCAACCTCGGGAACCAGAGATGCCTTTGTGGAGCTGGTTATGGAAGAGTCTTGCATTAATAATCCAGCTTTTATTGCCAAAGATCCGGACTTAAAAACTCGCCAGAAAAATTGTCACATTATTAGAAGTGACGGAAAATTTATTGAAGCGGGTGAAGATGATAATTTGATTGTTCAAAAACTCAAAAATGATCACGATGCTTTGGGAATTTTTGGTTTTAGTTTTTTGGAACAAAACGCTGGAATTATGCATGGCTCCAAGATTAACGGAGTTTCTCCAACTTTTGAAAATATTGCTTCCAAGAAATATCAAATTAGCCGCCCTTTATTTATCTACTTTAAAAAAGAAAATTTATCATTAGTCAAGGGAATGAAAGAATTTGTCGGCGAGATCATCAATGAAGACGCGATTGGCGAAGAAGGATATTTGATTGAAAAAGGGCTAATCCCAGCTCACAAAGATGAAATAAAAAAGATGCGGGAGAAGATTCTGGGTGGTTTGTGAGTAACTTTGCTTACTACTCAGATTTATTACAAAATAGTAATATTTTGTAATATAGTTAAATGATAAGTCATTAACTAAAAATAACATCAGCTATGATATTTATACCATTAGCGGCTATTTTAGTGTTATCTTTAGTTGTGTAACACACCCGACTTTGGTTTAATAAAATCGAAGTCGGTAGATACGGCACAAAGTGTAATCATTTACTGAAATAAACTTTGAGTTGCAGTTTTAACTGCCTTGGTAGCAGCCTCAGGGTTGCTACCTTGAAATTAAATGCCTTGTAGCAGCCTCAGGGTTGCTACCTTGAAATAATATTTGTGGCGATTTCGGGTCGCCATCTTGCATTTTATACCACTTCCAAAATACAAGCCCCACCTTGTCCGCCACCAATACACAAAGTTGCAAGACCACGATTTTTATTTCTTCTTTTCATCTCGCGTAGCAAATGCAAAATAATTCTAGCGCCAGTCATTCCAACCGGATGACCAAGTGCAATAGCTCCACCATTAACATTGGTAATATCACGATTTATTACGCCCAAAGCTTTTTCCTTACCTAAATTTCTCTTACAAAAATCATCAGAGGCGAATGCTCTTTCACAGCCAATGGCTTGAGCAGCGAAGGCTTCATTTAATTCAATTAATTCTATGTCATTTAAAGATAAGCCAGTTTTATCTAAAACTTTGGAAGTGGCATATACTGGCCCAAGACCCATAACTTCTGGGTCTAATCCAGCATAAGCAAAATCTCTCAAATAACCAAGAACCTCTAAACCAAGCTCTTTAGCTTTTGATTCGCGCATTACAATCATTGCTGCTGCGCCATCGGTGATTTGTGAAGAGTTGCCAACCGTCACTGTTCCGGTGTCTTTCTCAAAATAAGGTTTGAGCTTGCTAAGCATCTGGGTGGTTTGGCTTTTTCTAATTCCCTCATCTTCTTCGATCATTTTACTATCTTTATCATCGTTATTGAAAACGGGAATAATTTCTTCCTTAAATATCCCATTTTTGGTTGCCGCTTCAGCTCGGTTGTGGCTGAGTGCCGAAAACTCATCCTGCTCTTTTCTGGTGATAGTAAATTCTTTAGCAACCGCTTCTGCGGTGCAGCCCATAATCATTCCTGAAACTGGATCAGTTAAACCTTGCTCTATGCCGATAATTGGAGCTAAAAAGCTGGGACGAAATTTGGAAATGGTAGAGAGTTTTTGCATTAAAGTTTTTGCCTTAAATAAATTGGCAAATAAATCAGTCATTTTGCGACCAAACATTAAAGGAATATTACTCATTGATTCGGTGCCCCCAACTAAAATAATTTCTGCCTCGTTTGCCCAAATTTTACAAGCTGCAGTTGTCATTGCTTCCATTCCAGAAGCACAATTGCGGTGAACAGTGTAGGCAGGAATTTGTTTTGGCAACCCAGATTTAAGTGCAATCACGCGAGCGATATTGGCGGCATTTCCGGGTTGGGCAACATTACCAAAGATTACCTCATCAATTTTATTGACATCAATTCCGGTTCTGATCACCAGCTCTTTGACAACTCTAACTGCCAAATCATCGGCAGAAACATTTTTTAAAGCTCCGCCCGCTTTTCCCATTGGAGTTCTAAAGCCGCCGATAATTGCAATTCTTTCACGCATAAGTTTGATTTATAATTGGTTTTAAAAAATAAAAATTTAGAATCAGATTAAATTCTAACTGCAACATTTCAACTATAAACAAATGTTAAATCAAGAAATAATCAACTTCGCTAATCATTTAGCTGATTTAAGTGGTGAGGTAATTCGCAAATATTTTCGCCAAGATTTAGGTGAAATAAAAAAAGATGATCATTCGCCCGTAACCCTTGCCGACCAAGAAACTGAAACAGTGATTCGTAGTGCAATTACACAAAAATTTCCCGATCACGGGGTAGTTGGTGAAGAATTTGGTAGTATAAATCCAAATGCTCAATATCAATGGGTGATTGATCCTATTGATGGAACGGTTTCATTTGTGATGGGTCGACCAATTTTTGGCACCCTAATCTCACTTTGTTTTGAAGGAAAGCCAATTTTAGGAATTATTGATCAGCCAATTAACGGCGAGAGATGGTTAGGATATTTTGGTTGTCAAGCAACTCTGAACGGCAAAAAAATTAAGACTAGAAATTGTGCAGATCTAAGCGAGGCAATTTTATGCACTACCTCGCCATTTTTCTTCCAAGGAAAAGATTTGGAAATGCTGGGTAAAATTTCTGCTCAAACCAAATATCAATCGCACGGTGGAATAATTTATGGCGGAGATTGCTATTTGTTCGGGCTTTTAGCGATGGGGCAAATTGATATTGTGATTGAGAGAGGCTTAAAAAATTTTGATTTTATGGCTTTAGTTTCAATTGTAAAATCCGCTGGCGGAGTTATCACTGACTGGGCTGGCAAAGAACTTGATATTAATTCTGATGGAACAATTCTTGCTTGTGGCGATAAGAATTTGCATCAGAAAATTTTGGGAATGATCAGTTGATTTTTAGAATTAATTTCGCTTTTTACCCCCAAAATCAAAGGTCGCATTTTATCAGAATGACCGAGGGCGTCTTTAGATTTAAAGACCGGAATTTCTAGATTCAACTCATCAATTCTGTCGATTAAATTTTTAATTGCCAACTCAACATTTTGAATCAAAAATTTATCTTTAATGCCGTAAGTAAATTCTCCAAATAAAATTGCTTGCGGTTTTTTCTTGGTTTTTAAAATCACTTCAATGATTTGACGCAAATAGCGATCAAGCTTCTCGCCAGACTCCTCAATATCTTCTAAAAATAAAATTTTATCAGCAAAATTTATTTGAAAATCTCCACCAAAATGTCCAGATAAAACGCTTAAACATCCGCCAATAATTTCGGTTTTTATCGTTTTTGTTTTGGTTTTGTTTAAGGAAATTAAATCATATTCAAATCCAGTTTTTTTGCCAAAAATAAAATCCAAAATTTCTTTCTCAGATTTTTTATTCACCAGCAATTTTCCATTTTCAATCAATTGAACCAAAACCGGCGCACAGACGATTTGCCAATTCCAATTTTGTTGTAAAAATATTGATATAGAAGTGATGTCGCTAAAACCAATAAATATTTTATTTTGCTCAATTGGCTTTGCTTTTGCCAAATAAGGCAGCAAATCGCCAGCGCTATAACCGCCGCGACCGCACCAAACTAAGCTAGAATCAGGGTTTTCTAGTGCTTGATAAAGCTGTTCAAATCTCACTTTGGCGGAGAAATTTGACAAGGCTGAGTTAAGATTTTTTCGTGGAGTAGTTTTTTTTTCGAGCAAAATTCTTGGTTTTAATCCAAGATTTTGTAAGTATTTTTTGATAGCAGAAATTTCCTGAATAGAGCCAGAAGTAGAAGGAAAGACAATGTCAAAAATATCTCCAATTTTGGTGCTTTTTTTTAGCATATTTTGTTTGCAATTATTGATTAATTTTTTATAATCTAACCCTTCGTTTAGCCTATTTTCTGTAATCGCAAAATGCAATCTCCTAAAAATAAAACCTCAGAAAAAATCATAATTTTTGACACCACTTTACGCGATGGTGAACAAGCACCTGGAGCAACCATGAACTTGGAAGAAAAATTGGCGGTGGCTAAATTGCTGGAAAAAATGGGTGTGGATGTAATTGAAGCTGGCTTTCCAATTGCTTCGGATGGTGATTTTGAAGCGGTAAATCAAATTTCTAAAATTGTTAAAGATTCCGTAGTTTGTGGATTAGCAAGAGCTAAAGAAAATGATATTAGAAGAACTTTTGAAGCCATTAAGTCAGCGGCTAGACCACGCATTCATACCTTCATCGCCACTAGCCCAATTCATATGCAGTTCAAATTGAAGATGGATGAAGCGCAAGTTTTGCAGGCGATTACTGACAGCGTTTCTTTGGCAAAAAGTCTTTGCGGCGATGTTGATTGGTCTTGTGAGGATGGAACTCGAAGTGAATTAGATTTTTTATATAAAGCAATTGAAACCGCCATCAAGGCAGGTGCAACTACCATCAACATCCCTGATACTGTTGGCTATACAACTCCGGAAGAATATTTTGATTTAATCACCAACATCAGAAACAATGTCATCAATATCGACAAAGCAATCATCTCAACTCACTGTCACAATGATTTGGGTTTGGCGGTAGCCAATTCTTTATCCGCAATTCGCGCTGGTGCAAGACAAGTGGAATGCACTATCAACGGCATTGGTGAGCGCGCTGGAAATGCAGCTTTAGAAGAAATTGTTATGGCGATTAAAACCAGAAATGATTTTTATAATTTTACCACCAACATCGACACCACTTTAATTTCCCGCGCTTCTAAATTAGTTTCTCATACAACTAGCTTTCCAGTGCAATATAACAAAGCTATTGTTGGCGCTAACGCTTTTGCTCATGAAAGTGGCATTCATCAAGATGGAATGCTGAAAAACCGCAAAACATATGAAATTATGACTCCAGAGTCAATCGGGCTAGAAAAATCATCTTTAGTGCTTGGCAAACATTCTGGTCGGGCGGCATTTAAGGACAGGCTAAATCAATTGGGATATGATTTGGGGCATAATGCGCTGGAGAGTGTTTTTGTCAAATTTAAAGATCTAGCTGATCGCAAAAAAGAAATTGTTGATGAAGACATTATCGCTTTGGTTGATGATGGAACTTTGGGAAACAAGGTCAAATATCAGCTGCTAGATTTGCAAGTTAAATCAACTGCTCACAATTCAGAAGTTGATTTAAAAATCAGCATTGACGACAAAGAAATGATGGCTAATGTTGTCTCAAATAATGGTCCTGTTGATACAATTTTTAAAGCGATAAAAAATCTTATTCCTCATGATGAAATTTTAGAATTATATCAGATTAGCGCTGTAACTGGTGGCACCGATTCTCAGGCAACTGCTACAGTGCGCCTCAGAACTGTTGCTGGAAATGACAACAAAACTACCACTTGCAGCGCATCTGACCTTAATGTTTTACTGGCTTCGGCTTTGGCTTATATTAACTGTTTAAATAAAATTTCTACTTTTGTGGCAAAATCTTGAGGCTTATTTTGGTTTTTAATTCGGTTATGTATGCCGAATAAACTCCCTCATTAAAAATCAAAATAAGCCTCAAGCTTTTTTGGACACCTCTAAAAATTCTAATTTTTAGAGGTGCCCTTCTTGTAAAAGCGAATTTTAATAACTCGAAATCAAAAATAATTATGTTTGGAAGATTTTTCTCACTCACTTCTCGTGATATTGCTATTGACCTTGGTACTGCTAACACATTGGTTTATGCCAAAGGGCAGGGTGTGGTTTTAAATGAGCCTTCAGTTGTTGCGATTATGCACGAAAATGGCAAGATGGTCCCGTGCGCTTTTGGTAATACTGCTAAAATGATGCTCGGCAGAACGCCAGCTAAAATTGATGCGATTCGTCCTTTAAAAGATGGTGTTATTGCTGATTTTAGAGTTGCTGCTGAAATGATTAAACATTTTATTCGCGAAGTTAATCAAACTAGAAGTTGGCTAGGACCAACCATCATCATCTGCGTTCCATCTGGCTCAACTCCAGTTGAAAGACGCGCCATTCAGGATGCGGCAGAGGGTGCTGGCGCTAACGAAGTATTTTTAATTGAAGAGCCAATGGCTGCTGCAATTGGCGCTAATTTGCCAGTAACAGAACCAACTGGTTCAATGATTGTTGATATTGGTGGAGGAACAACTGAAGTAGGAATTTTATCTTTAGGCGGAATCGTTTATTCAAGGTCAGTGCGGATTGGCGGCGATAAAATGGATGACGCAATTATTGCTTACATCAGACGTTACCACAATTTATTAATTGGTGAATCAACTGCCGAGAGAATCAAAAAAAATATTGGCGCCGCTTGTCCGCCAGAAGAAGGAGACGGTTTGACCATTGAAGTGAAAGGTCGTGATTTAGCGAGTGGAATTCCTAAAGAAATGATTTTAACCGAAAGACAAATTGCTGAAAGTTTGATGGAGCCAGTTGAACAAATTGTTAATGCTATAAAAGTTGCTTTAGAATGCACCCCACCAGAATTATCATCTGATATTGTTGAAAAAGGAATTGTGCTCAGCGGTGGCGGAGCATTGCTCAAAAATTTAGATTATGTAATTCGTCAAGCAACTGGTTTACCAGTTTTTGCAGCAGAAAATCCTTTGCTTTGTGTAGTTAATGGTTGTGGAAAAGTTCTCGAAAATATGAAAATGTTTAGAGCAGTTTTATTCAGGCAGGATTAAGATTCAATGTTCAAAAATTATCTAGAATACAAAAGACCAAAATCCAACTTCTTTGTCTATCATAATGTCAGCCGTGTTTTTGGAAGGGTTGAAACCCTGCTTTTTTCACTGCTCTGTTTAATTTTAATCGGCACTTCTAAAATCAGCCCATCAATAACCGATGGCATTACTATGAAAATCGCGGAATCCTCAATGCCTATTGCCAGAGTGGTTTCAATGCCTTTGAATGCCGTTGTTAATGTCACAATTAATTTCCAAGAATTGATTGACGCACGCAATCGTAATGCAGTTCTCATCAAAGAAAATGAGCAGCTCAAATCCCTTTATATTAAAAGCCTTAACATCCATCAGGAAAATAAACAACTCAAAGAGATTCTCAAATATGTGGGCTTAAGAAGCACTAAGTTTCTAGTCGCGCGCTTAATTGCTCATCCCTATCAAACCTATAGCCGCAATGTCTTCATTGATTCTGGTGAAAATCAGGGCGTTAAAGAAGATGATATCGTTACTGGCAATAATGCTTTAATTGGCAGAGTTGGGCAAGTTAATGCTGGTAAATCAAGAGTTTTGCTTGCAACTGATATTAACTCACGAATTCCAGTGATTGTTTCTGGTGCTAGAACCAAAGGAATTTTGGCAGGAAATAATACCAATGTAATGGAAATTCTTTATCTAGAAAGAGTGCATCACATCACCGTTGGTGATATGGTTTTCACCTCTGGAGATGGAGATGCAATGCCTCCGGGGCTTTTAGTTGGGGTGATAACTAAAGTTGATAAAGGATATGCAGCGGTGGAAATGATTGAGAATGTGAAGAATTTGGATGTGGTCAGTGTGGTAAATTACTAGTGGTAAATTACTAAAAAGGGCACCTCTAAAATTCTGATTTTTAGAGGTGCCCTAAAGCTATTCTCTAATCAAATTGTGAATTCCAAGTAATGCTAAAGTATAGCCATCAATTCCAAATCCAGAAATTACCGCATCAACAACATCAGATAAAAACGAAGTTTGGCGAAACTCCTCTCTTTTAAAAATATTAGAAATGTGCAATTCAACTTTTGCACCATTAAAAATTTCTAAAGCATCACGAATAGCAATGGAGGTGTGAGTATAAGCGGCAGCGTTGATGATAATGCCATCGAATTTATCAAGAGCTTGCCCAATTTGTTCAACAATTTCACCTTCAAAATTACTTTGCCTAAAATCAATTTCCAAATCCAATTCTTTGGCGAGTTGCAAACAATCAGTTTTAGCTTTTTCTAAAGTTCCTCCACCATAAATTTTGACATCTCTTTTGGCGAGCAAATGAAGATTTGGACCATTCAAAATTAGAATCTTTTTCTTAGACACATCTATGAGTATTTAATTTTTAGATAAAAGAAAGTGGTAACCGGAATTGAAAGAGCGTAAACGATACCAACAACCGCTAGAGTGAGCCAAGGCTTTATAACCAAACCAACAGCAATTAAGCCCAAGATCAACAAAGTTAAATAAACAAATTCATTTTTTACCGGAATTTTTTTAATGGAAATAGTTGGAATAGTGCTTGCCACTAAGACCGCTAAACCAAAGCAGTATGATAGAACAAATTTTGGATCAGTGAAAAAATAACCATCACCAAATTCAAAAAATAAAACCAAAGGCAACATTGCCATTGCTGCACCACACGGGGCTGGAATGCCTTGGAAAAAATATTTAGCTAAAGCTGGATTTTTAGCTTCTTTGTTTAAAGTGACATTAAATCGCGCTAAACGCAGAGACATACAGATTGAGAAAAATAAAACTAATCCCCAGTCAAAACCATAAACATCGGCATCGGTGTTCACCCACATATAAATTATAAATCCGGGAACGACGCCAAAATTGACAAAGTCAATTAGTGAATCAAGCTGCGCGCCAAAGTCGCTGGCGGTGTTTAAAAATCTTGCCAATCTGCCATCAATTCCATCTAAAAAACCAGCAAATAAAAGTAGTGAAACTGCCCTGAGCCAATCTCCTTCAATGGCAAAGCGAATTGCCGAAAGACCAGCGCACAAACCAATAATAGTGACAATGTTGGGTAAAAGGCCAATCAAAGGCATATGACCATGGTTTTTTGGTTTGATTAAAAACATAATTAAAACTTTATTCTTAAAAAGGGGTGAATATTATTCACTTTCTGGGTAAGCCAAAAAAAGCGCTGCAAAACTTGGCAAAATTCTGTTTAAAATCACAAATAAGTCAAATCATTTAATTTTCCTGATGAACAATAATTCCGATCTGAAGTTAATGGCAAACGCCATCCGCTTTTTGTCAATTGATGCTGTCCAAAGAGCCAATTCTGGGCATCCGGGTATGCCAATGGGAATGGCGGATGTGGCAACAATTTTATTTTCTGAGTTTCTAAAATTTAATCCCAATGACGCCGCTTGGGCGGATCGTGATCGTTTTGTTTTGTCGGCAGGTCATGGATCAATGTTGCTTTATTCTCTATTTTATTTGGTTGGTTATAAGGATATTACTCTTGATGATCTAAAAAATTTTCGCCAATTACACAGCAAAACCGCGGGTCATCCTGAGTTTGGAGAATTCTTGGCAACCGAAACCACAACTGGCCCACTTGGGCAAGGCATTGCTAATGCGGTTGGAATGGCTTTAGCAGAAAGAATGTTAAATGCCAGATTTGGTGACTTGGTTAATCACAAAACTTATTGCATTGCTGGCGATGGTTGTTTGATGGAAGGGATTTCACAAGAAGCAATTTCAATTGCTGGGCATCTGGGTTTATCAAATTTGATTGTGCTGTGGGATAACAATTCAATTTCTATTGATGGCAAGACTAATTTGACTACTTCAGAAAATATGAAATTGCGCTTCGAGGCTTGCAATTGGCAGGTTTTAGAAGTTGATGGACATAATTTTGCAGAAATTAGAAATGCTTTAAAGCAAGCACAAAATATACAAAAACCAATTATGATTGCTTGCAAAACCTCAATTGGTTTTGGTTCGCCTAATAAAATTAATTCTGAAAAAGCTCACGGATCTCCACTTGGAAAAGAGGAAATTGTTCTGACTAGAAAAAATTTAGATTGGAATTATGGTGAATTTGAAGTTCCGCAGGAAGTTATAAAATTTTGGCGTCAATCTGGATTAAAAAATCAGGATGTTTATAAAAATTGGCAAGATAATTTACAAAAATCAGATTTGAAGAATGAATTCATTCGTTTGCAAAATCGTCAATTACCAAATTTTCAAAATCAGCTAGATGAGCTTAAGAAAAAAGTTTTAGCAACCAAACCAACACAAGCTAGCCGCAAATCTTCTGGTGATGTTCTGGAAGTTTTGACAGCGGCAATTCCAGAATTAATTGGCGGTTCGGCAGATTTAACTGGCTCAGTGAACACTAAAACCCCAAGCACTGCCAAAGGAATTAATAAAGATGATTTTTCTGGTCGTTATATTTATTACGGCGTTCGCGAGCACGCAATGGCAGCGCTTATGAATGGCATTGCCTTGCATAAAGGTTTTATTCCATATTCTGGAACATTCTTGGTTTTCTCCGATTATATGAAGCCAGCAATGCGTCTTTCAGCTTTGATGAAGCAACAGGTGATTTATGTTTTAACTCACGATTCTATTGGTTTGGGCGAGGATGGACCTACTCATCAAGCGGTTGAGCATTTGGCGATGCTGCGTGCAATTCCTAATTTTAATGTTTTTCGGCCTTGTGATTTAATGGAAGCAATTGGCTGTTATGAACAAGCTCTAAAGCATCAACAAACTCCATCAGCAATGGTTTTGAGTCGCCAAAATATTGCATTTTTAAATGGCAATTCTGATTCAGTTGCCAAAGGTGGTTATATAATTTCTGATAGTTATGGTGAGGCGGAAGCTACAATTATCGCTACTGGTTCCGAAGTTGAAATTGCCGTGCAAGCGCAAGCAGAGCTAAGAACATTAAATATTCAAACAAAAGTTGTTTCAATGCCGTGCTTAGAGTTATTCGCAGCGCAAAATGAGGAATATCACCAACAAATTTTAGGCAATAAAAATAATTTAAAAATTGTTGTTGAAGCTGCTCTGGCTCAGGGCTGGGAAAAATATTTAGGAGAGAAGGGAATTTTTGTGGGCATGAATAGTTTTGGTGCTAGTGCTAAAGC
>CAMDOL010000036.1 GCA_945903615.1 Rickettsia typhi
ACATAGACAAAATATGGCTCGATTGATGATTTTAATCAAACTTAAGTTGTCTTGAACCTTTTATTTTATATTTCTAACCCCCCCCATTACTTCCGGTTAACTTTTTTGCTGTTAATTACCGTCGGTTTTAACCGACGGATAGAACTAACTAAAATAAGGGCTTTAGCCCAACACTTCTGATGTCGGGCTAAAGCCCAGTTTTTCTTAATCTCTTAACCGTCGGTTAAAACCGACGGTAATTAAAAGGCACCTCTAAAGACAGCAAATTATATCGAAAAAATTTCTGATACCTGTTGAACCATTTGTTGATAAGGGTTTTAAGAGTTTTAGTGTTTGGCTAAGCGGACAGAAGTGCCCCTACTCAAACCAGCAAGCTGGTTTGACCCTCCCTTAAAGCGGGAGGGCCTCAAGGGGGTGATAACACCGAGTTTTGCCGAGTTTTATTTTATATTATCAACCATTAGTCAAACAATCCGTTAAAAAAACTAGTCAGCTTACCAAACTGCTCAAGTGTTAGCTGTTCAGCTCTTAGGCTTGAATCAATATCACATCTTTTTAACCAAGCTTCACTATCTTCACAAATTGATCTTAAGCCAGCTTTAATCATTTTTCGACGCTGAGAAAATGCCGCGGCACAGACTTTTTCTAAATCTTTAAAATCAACATCCATAATTGGTTTAGCGCGTGGCCTGATCATCACTAAACTCGATGTAACTTTTGGTGCAGGAGTAAAAGATGAGGGCGAAATATCGAAGAGTTTTTTAGTTTCACAGAAAAAATTGATCATCACCGCTAACCTGCCGAAGGCTTTAGTGTTTGGTTTAGCAACGATTCTCTCAACCACTTCTTTTTGAAACATCAAAATCATCAACTCAACATTTTGCAAACTAAACATCCATTTAAAGAGTAATTCAGTGGCAATGTTATAAGGAAGATTAGCAATGATTTTGAGTTTTTTTGGCTTGCAATCCAAAGAACAGTTCAGGATCTTAGGGATCGAACTAATATCCTTCGTCGCACCCAGTGCAACAGATGAAAAAGTAGCAATGTCAAACTTCAATGCATCACCTTTAATAATTTCCAACTGCGGATAAAAAGTTTTAATTTCCTCCAAAGCTGCAATGCAGCGATCATCTTGCTCAATAACAGTGAGTTTGTCAGGATTTAATTTGAGAATAGATTTGGTCAAGCCTCCGGGGCCGCCGCCAATTTCTAAAACCTGAAAACCATTCAAATCTCCAGCTTGGCGAGCAATTTTATCAGTCAAATTAGAATCCAAAATAAAATTCTGACCTAAAGATCTTTTGGCATTCAGCCCGTATTTTTTGATGGTTTCGGAAGTGGAGAGCATAATTAAGTTGTAAGTCATAAGGGCACCTCTAAAAATTAGAATTTTTAGAGATGCACATAAGTAATAAGCCATAAGTCCTAAAAAATAAACCAACTTATGACTTATGACTAAGAATTGCTATTTATAACAATTCTTCTGCATCTTGATATTTATAACCGAGCGAATCAGCAACTGCTTTGTAAGTGATTTTTCCATCAATTACATTTAGGCCGTTTCTTAAATGAGCATCAGAAGTTAGAGCTTTTCTGTAGCCTTTATTTGCAAGTGCCAAAGTGAAAGGTAAAGTTGCGTTTTCTAGAGCAAGAGTTGAAGTTCTAGCAACTGCACCCGGCATATTGGTTACACAGTAGTGAACTACATCGTCAACCACATAAGTTGGGGCGCTGTGAGAAGTTGGTTTGCTGGTTTCGAAGCAGCCACCTTGATCGATTGAAATGTCAACCATCACTGAGCCAGATTTCATTTTTTTAACCATTTTTTTAGTCACTAATTTTGGAGCAGAAGCGCCAGGAATTAGAACCGCACCAATAACTAAATCAGCAGAAGTAACATTGCTTTCGATGTTTTCTAGTGAAGCATATAAAACGCTAGCTGAATTGCCAAAAATATCACAAAGGTAACGAATTCTGTTTAATGATCTGTCTAAAATTACAACTTGTGCGCCCATACCAATCGCCACTTTTGCAGCGTTAGTTCCAGCAACGCCACCTCCAAGAATTATAACTTTTGCAGCCGCAACTCCAGGAACTCCACCAAGAAGAATTCCGCGTCCGCCACTGGCTTTTTCTAAAGCCTTAGCGCCAGCTTGAATTGATAATTTGCCAGCAACTTCACTCATTGGAGCAAGAAGTGGTAATGAATTATCAAACGCACTCACAGTTTCAAAAGCAATCGCCACACATTTAGAAGCGACTAACATTTTGGTTAATTCTGGTTCTGCGGCCAAGTGTAGGTAGGAAAAAATTACCTGCCCTTTTTTAATCATTTTACATTCCGCTTTTTGTGGCTCTTTTACTTTCAAAACCATTTCCGCATTAGCATAAATATCTTCTGCTTTAGCAACAATTTTTGCACCTGCCGCAATGTATTGATCGTCTAAAAAGTCAATCGATGCACCAGCATTTTTCTCAACAATAACTTTGTGACCTGCGGCCACTAGTTCTCTAACACCGGAAGGAGTTGCGCCAACACGATATTCATGATTTTTAATTTCTTTAGGAATTCCAATTAACATATTTTTGAAAGATTAATTAATATTATTAACAACAAGAACCTTGCTCTCCTGCGAGGTAAGGCTTGGGCGGGCGGTATGATGAAATTTATTGTGTTTTTTTGCAAGATTTATTTCATTTTCAAAATTCTTTCCCTTTAGGAAAATCCCATAACCATCTGGTTTTAAAAATGGTTTAACCGTTGCAATGAGTTTATCCAATGGTGCAAACGCCCTTGAAGTTGCAATATCAAAAGTTAAGCCTCTAATCTCTTCAACTTTTTTTTGATGGATAATGATTTTATTATCCGAGACCTTAGCCGCAAGCTGCAAGAACTCACATTTACGAAAAGATTTTTCAATCAGATGAATTTCCTTCACACCTAAAATTGATAACACAATAGCTGGAAAACCAGCACCAGAACCAAAATCACCAACCACTAAATTTTTATTTTCAATGTATTGCAATAATTGTGCTGAGTCTAACATATGACGCTGCCAAACATCTTGCACTGTTGACTCACCAATCAAATTATATTGTTTATTATATTGCAAAAGCATTGCCAAAAAAGATTGCAGTTTTTCAATCTCAATTTGGGAAATTGGATAAAATTTTTTGATTTGGGCAATTGCTTTTAATTGTTTTTCTTCTATTGTCATTTTCCGCTCATGTTCATACTAAAAACCAAATAATCCAACAATGAAAATCACAAAACAAGTAAAAAATATCCTTTCTCATTATGAAAGCGATTGTCCGGGAACCAAAACTAATTTAGCGCGTATTTTAATGAGCGGCAAACTTGGTGGCACTGGCAAGATGGTGATTCTGCCCGTCGATCAAGGTTTTGAACATGGCCCAGCTCGCAGTTTTGCAGCAAATCCAGATGCTTACGATCCACATTATCACTTTCAATTAGCAATTGATGCTGGCTTAAACGCTTTTGCTGCACCACTTGGAATGATTGAAACTGGCGCCGATACTTTCGCTGGTGCAATTCCAACTATTTTAAAAGTTAATAGCTCCAACGCTTTGCATAATGGCGGAAGCGCTCCTTATCAAGCAACAACTGGCTCAGTAAAAGATGCAATTCGTTTAGGTTGCTCAGCGATTGGTTTTACAATTTATCCAGGTAGCGATGCTGCTTTTGAAATGATTGAAGAAATTCGTGAAATGGCCGAAGAAGCTAAATCACTGGGTTTGGCAGTGGTAGTTTGGTCATATCCACGCGGCGGAGATTTATCCAAAGCTGGTGAAACTGCTATCGACATTTGCGCTTATGGCGCGCACATCGCTGCTTTAATCGGTGCCCACATTATCAAAGTTAAGCCCCCAACTGCAGCTTTAGAAAATCTTGAAGCAATCAAAGTTTATGACAAACAAAAAATTGCCGTGCGCACTTTAGAAGAAAGAATCGCTCATGTGGTTCAGTCTTGCTTTAATGGCAAAAGAATTGTTGTTTTTTCTGGCGGCAATGCCAAAACTGAAAACGAAATTTATGACGAGGTGAGAAGCCTTTACAAAGGGGGTGCCAACGGCTCGATAATCGGTCGTAACACTTTCCAACGCCCAAGATCTGAGGCGCTGGCGATGTTGGATAAAATTATTAAAATTTATCAAGGCAAGTTTTAATTTTGGTAATTAGTCGTGGGTTTATTTTTTACAACTGATTATTCAATTACCGTCATCCAAAAAATGTTTAAAAAATGGATCCCCGATAAAGTGCAACTCTAGTTAGTTTCCTTTGATAAAGTGCAACTCTAGTTAGTTTCCTTTTAAGGGCGCTACTAAAATTCTAATTTCTAGAGGCGCCCTTAACTATAACATTGCGATAACCAATAATCATCAGTGCTTTTTGTTCAAAACCTCTCAGTCAATTCCCCAAACACTTCCATCGTTAAAAATATTTCTTTTGATCTTAAAGAAGGAGAAATTATGGCGATTGTTGGTGGTTCTGGTGCCGGTAAATCAATAACCGCTTTAGCTATTGCCAGCTTGCTGCCCAAGAATTTTTCTACTTCCGGCAAAATTATTTTTAATCACAAAAATCTACTTGATTTAAGTGAGGATGAGCTTTGCAAAATTCGTGGCAAAAAAATTGGGGTGATTTTTCAAGATCCCCTCACCTCACTTAATCCGCTTCATAAAATTGGCAAACAAATTGCCGAGGCAATCACGATTCATAATCCAAAATACAGTAAAGAACAAGTCACAAACCGAGTTATAGAATTGCTCAAAATGGTTGATTTATCTGATTTTAAAAATCGCCTTGATGCTTATGCGCATCAAATTTCTGGCGGACAAAAACAAAGAATTATGATTGCCATTGCACTGGCAAATAATCCGCAATTACTGATTGCTGACGAACCAACGACAGCGCTGGATAGCAAAACTCAAAGTGAAATTATTCATTTGTTAATTGGTCTGAATAAAAAACTAGGTTTAAGTATTTTATTTATTACACACAATTTGCGAGTTGCTAAAGATTTGGCGCAAAATATTTTGGTGATGAATGAAGGCAAAATTGCTGAAGAAGGAACTGTCGAGAAAATTTTTGCTCATCCTAAAAATGATTATACTAAATTATTAATTGCAGCTTTTAAAATTGAAATAAAAGACAAAGACCAAAAAACTTCTGATAAGATTTTAGAGATCAAAAATCTAGGCGTAAAATTTTCCAGCAAAAATAGCTTTTTTGGCATTGGGCAAAAATATTTTTATCCAATTAAAGATATTTCCTTCAGTTTATATCAAGGCAAAACCCTTGGTATTATTGGTCAGAGCGGTTCTGGAAAATCAACTTTGGCTTTAGCACTTTGCGGATTAATTAAAAGTGAGGGTGAAATTTTATTTCAAGATAAATCAATCAAAAATCTTAAAAATGCTGAGCAAAATCATTTAAGAAAAAAAATCCAAATTATTTTCCAAGACCCAACTTCCAGCCTAAATCCTAGAATCAAAATTGGCAAAATTATCAAAGAAGGTTTGTTAGTGCACAAAATTGGCACCTCCAAAACCCAAGAAAAAATGGTTGATGAAATTTTATTAGAAGTTGGCTTAAATCCTGCAATGAAAGCACTTTACCCCCACCAATTCAGCGGCGGACAAAAACAAAGAATTGCCATTGCTCGGGCATTAATTTTAAAACCAGAAATTTTAATTTTGGATGAACCGACCTCAGCTTTGGATTTGATTACTCAAAATGAGATTCTAAATTTGCTAAAAAAACTACAATACAGCCACCAAATTGCTTATTTGCTAATTTCTCATGATCTTGAAGTTGTTGGTGCAATGGCACAGCAAGTTTTGGAAATTAAAGATGGCTCAATTCATCATTCATCATCTTAATAATTTTCTTAATTTCTGCTTCATTATATTCAATAATTTCACCACTAACCCAAACTGGCTTTGGAAAAGTTTTGTCATCTTTGAATCTGGCGATGATGTGGATATGAAGCTGGGAAACGATATTGCCCAAGGCAGCAACATTTAATTTTATTGGATTAAAAAGTTTTTTTACCACCGCGCTGACCAAAGCAATTTCTTTCATTGCAAGAATTTGATCCGCCTCTGACAAATCAATAATCTCAACCAAATTTGTCAATCTTGGAACCAAAATAAACCAAGGATAAAGAGAATTATTCATCAAAAGCAATTGGCAAAGCTTTAAATCTTTGACCAAAATTGTGTCTTTTTTTAGTTGGTTATGAAGTTCAAACATATTGATAATTGGCGAGTAATGGTTAAATTTTGTTATTAGAATAATTTCCTCAATATTAGGCGCCCTAAGTGTTAAACTCAATTTTAATTCACAACATTGTTTTGATTGATCGGCTCGAAATTAAGCTGGTGAATAATTTTTGTATTTTAACTGGCGAAACCGGATCTGGAAAATCAATTTTACTTGATGCTTTGGGCTTGGCAATTGGCTACAGATCCAGCAATCGCTTGCTGCGCAAAGATGCGGCGCAAGGTTTGGTAGTGGCAGAATTTAATATTAAAAACAATCCTGCTTGCGCAGAAATTCTTGCTGAAAACGGCTTAGTTAATCCTGAAAATAACGATCTTTTAATCTTACGCCGAACCTTATCAGGAAATGGCAGCAAAGCTTTTGTAAATGATATTGCGGTGGGCGTTAATTTGCTCAATCAAATTGGTTCAACCTTAATTGAAATTCACGGACAGCACGAACAAAACAAACTTTTGGAGCCCAGCTTTCACCGCATCATTCTTGATTTATACGCAAACAATAAAATTCTACTTTTGGAGGTGAATAAAATTTTTGATGAGTTGGACAATGTCAAAAAACAATTACAACAATTCAATGATGAAAAAGAGCAAAATGAAAGAGAACGAGATTATTTAGGGCACATCATCAAAGAGCTAGAAACCTCTCAAATAAAGGCTGAAGAGGAGGAAATCTTAATTGGAAAACGTAATTTAATTTTAAATGGTGAAAAAATTAGCAACTTGATGAATGAAATCTCTAGCGATATTTATGATGCTGATAGCAAAATATTTTCAGCTAATAAATCTTTGATTCGCAATCAAAATTTAGGAAATTTTTTGAATGCCACGGAGAATAAAGGGGAGAATAAATTAGAAAAATTGATCAATATTTTAGATGCGGTTACCAATCAAACTGAGCAAGTAAAATCAATTATCGACGAGATAATTTCCAACATTGGTGGTCGTGATTTTAGTTTGGAAGAAATTGAGGAAAGATTATTTTTGATTCGCAGCCTATCTCGAAAATTCAACACTCCTATTGACAAATTGCCTAATTTTTTAGAAAGCACTAAAGAGAAATTATTGGTGGTAGAAAATTTTAATATTTTAGCGGGTGATTTAGAAAAACAAAAAAATATTTTAGAAAAAGAATATTTCAAAAAAGCCTCTGATCTCAGTAAAATTAGGCAACAAGCTGCTTTAAAATTGACTACTAAAGTTGAAAGTGAGTTGGCATTTTTAAAAATGTCGTCAGTAAAATTTGCAGTTAAGATTGAAAAGCTGACACCAGAAAATTATAACCTCAATGGAATTGACAATATAAAATTCTCCGCCGCAACCAACGCCAGCAGCAATTTGGATGATATTTCTAAAATCGCTTCCGGCGGTGAATTATCTAGATTTATGCTCGCACTTAAAGTTGCGCTTCTCGAAATCAAATCAACTCCAATTTTAATTTTTGACGAAATTGATTCTGGAATTGGAGGCGCAGTTGCTAACGCAGTTGGTGAAAGGCTAAAACTATTATCCAAAAATTCTCAAATCTTAGTGGTGACTCACCATCCGCAAATCGCCGCTAAAGCTGATTATCACTTGCGAGTTGAAAAAACTACCCAGAAAAATATTACCAAAACCGAAATCAAGGTTTTAGATTTAGAAGCCAGAGAGCAAGAAGTAGCAAGAATGTTGGCGGCTGAAGAGGTTACGGACGAGGCTTTGGCAGCGGCACGAAAATTAATGGAAAATTGATATGAATTTATTTACAAAACTTACCACAATTTTTTCTTGTGTAATATTTTTTACCGCCTTGAGCAGCAAAGATTATAGAACAAATTTACAAATCAAAAATCCTCAGGGTAAAAAGGTTAATAATTTTTTAGTGAGTATAGCCAAAGACGATGAGCAACTCATGAAAGGCTTGATGTTTGTAACTTATCTGCCTCAAAACTATGGAATGATTTTTGAATTTAAAAATGAGCATATGGTTTATATGTGGATGAAGAATACCAAAATTCCACTTGATATGCTCTTTATTGATAAGACAAAAACAATTGTCAGTATTAAAAATAAAGCTGAGGTTGAATCTTTGGATTCCATCTCATCTATAAAACCAGTTACAAAAGTTCTGGAAATCAACGGTGGATTGGCAAAGAAATTAGGAATTGCAGTTGGTGATAAAGTT
Organism: Rickettsia typhi; assembly: GCA_945903615.1. GTDB lineage: Bacteria > Pseudomonadota > Alphaproteobacteria > Rickettsiales > UBA1997 > JAJTCH01. The sequence goes on from CAMDOL010000036.1 coordinate 8,471, forward strand.
GAGTATTAGAACCAAATATTTATTTTGAACCAAATAATACCATTTCCAATCTTAAATTCGTCTTTAAGCTTCGTCTTTTTGGTAAAAATTTGCTTGAAGAATTTAGAGGTAGAGCCTACTACCTCTTGCATTCTTCGTCGCAATTTTTCCTCAAAAATACTTTGCTTAAATAATGAATTTAAGATTGGAAATGGTATAACTTATGCTGCCGCTAAAAAACACAATAGGCTAAGAGTTTACCTAACCACTAATCTTTTAATATCCTGATAAACATCATCATTCTTCCGCGCTACAATCTCAATGTCCCATTGACCAATCATAGAAAATTCGATGGCAGAATTATAGCTTTGAGTTTTGGTATCAAACTTTAAATCAACAGAAAAATCTTTACCTTCCTGAACTGGGCGTTTCATATTGGCGGTGATGGTAGCAATTGAGATTTCTTGATGATTTTTGTCGAATAATTTTACTTGCAGAATTCCAGTTTTAGATTTTTCAAATTGATAATTAATTTGTGATTTCCAGCCTAACTGATTCTGAGCTTTCACCGCTGCAATCGTGTCATTATATTTTAAACCTTTTTGATAACCATCTTCAGTGGCTAATCCGCGCCAAGTTTTTTCGGCGACTATAATATAAGAGATATCGACGATGATAAAAGTGGAGAAAAATGCTGCGAAGATCCAAGCGATAAGCTTAGCTCTCTTGGGTTTTTGGGTTGGTTGCGTTTCTGGTTTCATTTTCTTTTATTAGGCGCTTGAGATGTTTTAAACAGAATTTTAAATCATCATAAATATTTTGAAAACTGCTACCAACGATTTCTTTTTTGGCGATAATGGAATAATCAAAATGATTATTGGTGAATTGTTCTTGAGCTAGTTGCAAAAAAACTTGGCGGTATCTGCGCTTTACTTTATTTCTAACAACCGCATTACCAACTTTTTTGCTAACAGTGACTCCAAAACGGCAAATATCATCAATTTTTTTTGTGTGCGGATTAAGCAAATATTTCTCCGACATTTTACCAGCAAGGATTAGAGAGGTTTTCGAGTGAAAGCGAAGAGTGGATTTGGAAAGAATAAGAAAATCAGCGCGTTTTTTGATAGAGATTAAAATCATATGACTTAGTCGTTAGCGTTTAGTGGTTAGTGGCTGATTGACTAATGACTAATAACTAGATTTATACAGTAAGCGACGCTCTACCTTTAGCTCTTCTATTGCTAAGAACGATTCTGCCGCCAACGGTTTTCATTCTGGCTCTAAAGCCGTGTCTTCTCTTGCGAACTATTTTGCTTGGTTGCCAAGTTCTTTTCATTGCCATAAAATAAAGTGTATTGAGGTTTTTAACAAGGTGTAGGATTTTAAGTATCTGTTTTACAATAGCAATAATTTTTTTCTTGAATTGTAAGATCTGTTCTTGTAAATTTCGCCACTTAACATTTGGCCAATCTAATTAAAATCAAAAACTATGACTAATCAAGGCATCGTCACTCAAATCATTTCTGCGGTTGTGGATGTGGAATTCGAAAATGGTAAATTACCAGCAATTCTAAATGCTTTAGAATGTAATAATAATGGTAAAAAATTAATCCTTGAAGTTGCGTTGCACTTGGGTGAAAAATCAGTCAGAACGATCGCGATGGACTCAACTGATGGTTTGGCTCGTGGCACAACAGTAAAAGACACCGGCACAGCAATTCGTGTTCCGGTTGGTGCGGCAACACTGGGCAGAATTATGAATGTTATTGGTGAGCCAATTGATGAAAAAGGTGAAATTAATTCTACTGAGACCGCTCCAATTCACGCCCCAGCTCCAGAGCTTGTTGATCAAGCAACCGAAACTGAAATTCTAGTTACTGGTATTAAAGTTATCGATTTGTTGGCGCCATATTCTAAAGGTGGAAAAATTGGTTTATTTGGTGGTGCGGGTGTTGGTAAAACAGTATTAATTATGGAATTAATTAATAATGTTGCTAAAGCGCATAATGGTTATTCAGTATTTGCTGGTGTGGGTGAGAGAACTAGAGAAGGAAACGATTTATATCACGAAATGATCGATTCAGGTGTTATTAATATTGAAGATCTTTCTAAATCAAAAGTTGCCCTTGTTTATGGACAAATGAATGAACCACCTGGGGCTAGAGCTCGTGTGGCTTTATCAGGATTGACCCAAGCTGAATTTTTTAGAGATAAAGAAGGTCGCGATGTGTTATTCTTCGTCGATAACATTTTCCGTTTTACCCAAGCTGGTTCTGAAGTTTCTGCACTTTTGGGTCGTATTCCATCTGCGGTTGGTTATCAGCCAACTCTAGCAACTGATATGGGTGCAATGCAAGAAAGAATTACCTCGACTAAAAAAGGTTCAATCACTTCAGTTCAAGCGATTTATGTTCCAGCGGATGACTTGACCGATCCAGCCCCAGCAACATCTTTCACTCACTTAGACGCCACAACGGTATTATCTCGTCAAATCGCCGAAATGGGTATTTATCCTGCGGTTGATCCACTTGATTCAACTTCAAGAATTCTTGATCCAAGAATTGTTGGCGATGAGCATTATCAAGTTGCCAGGGAAGTTCAGAAAATCTTACAAGCCTATAAATCTTTACAAGATATCATCGCCATTTTAGGTATGGATGAACTTTCTGAAGAAGACAAATTGACAGTTTCAAGAGCTAGAAAAATTCAAAGATTTTTATCACAACCCTTCCATGTTGCTGAAGTTTTCACTGGTTCTCCAGGAAAACTAGTTTCTTTGAAAGACACTGTTAAGGGCTTCAAAGAAATTACCGAAGGTAAATATGATCACTTGCCAGAAAATGCCTTCTATATGGTTGGAAGCATTGATGAAGCAATTGCTAAGGGTGATAAGTTATTGAAAGAAGGTAAATAATTATGTTGACCAAAGAACTGCAAATTGAAATTATCTCGCCAGAAGGTTATTTATTCAAAGGGCATTGTTATTTAGTCACAATTCCGGCGGCAGATGGCGAGATGGGTTTGATGGCAGATCATGAAGCGGTTTTAACTAGTTTGCACAAAGGTCAGGTAGCAATTCTGGATAATCACAATAATATTTTGAAGGAATATGCGATTGAGAGCGGATTTGCCGAGATGTTTGATAATAAACTTTTGGTATTGATTGATTAATCTTTGCTAACCAACATTGATTAATTGTTAAGTCCCACCTTCTTATGGCTAGGATTTATCAGAAAAATATCGGGGTTAATTTGATATTCTTCAATAACTCTTTCATAAGGAGTTTTAAACTTCAAAGACTTTAATGGTCTTTGATAATTATAAACCAGCAGGAAAGACATTATACCATTTCTCACTCCTAACTACCCAATAGATTGACTTAAAACAGTTGCTATCCTAAACTCCAAACGCCCATATCAACCAAAGGAGTTCTTATTATGCCAGCAACCTCAAAATTATTAGACGATTCATTAACTCTACAAGCTATGAAGGGTTTAAAGAGACTATCGCAAAATCCCCACAATAAACTATAAAAAAATCTCTTAAAGAAATCTAAAAACTTCTTGCCATTAAACCTAATTTATTTAAAATAATAACCAGTTTAAGCCTTTGTTTATCTGCTTCTAACAAGGTTTCATAAAAAGTTATTTTAACAAATTTAGTTAGGCATAAATGCAAACAGAAATAGTAAATCTTAATGATTTGGTAAAAAAAGATCATCCTTACCGCAGATTACTTTCAATCATCGATTTTGTCATACTTGCAAAAAATATTGCTAATATCAAAAACAATCAGGCAGTTGGAAGAGTTGGATACAGAGTTGATGCCTGCCTTAAAATGTTAGCCTTACAATTTATGGAAGATTTATCTGATAGAGAATTGGAAAGATTTATTGCAGAAAATACTGCAGCAAAATTATTCTGTGATTTTTCTTTAATCAGCCAAACTCCTGATCACAGCCTGTTTGGCAGATTAAGACAAAGCATCGGAACCAATAATTGGTATGGCTATAAAAGGCATGTATCAGTTGATAT
>CAMDOL010000037.1 GCA_945903615.1 Rickettsia typhi
ATCCATAAATTAATCGATCCTCTATGAACTAATGACTTGTTATATGAAGACCAATTTTTTATTCTGTATTTTGCTTTAGTCATGGATCATTTAAATGTGTTAAAGGATACATGGCTAAGGCTTTATTACTTTGGTTTATTTGGCAAGTGGTTTTGGTTCTTAGTTATGCAACAAAGCCAAAAAATAATGGAATTTATGCCAAAAAAGACCAGAAAGATCAATTTTTCTAAAACATTGTTTTAGTTGTTCAGGGGTTCCTTAAGAAAAATATGGTGGCGCTCTGGGAGAATTTGAGGAAAAGAGGAAGGATAATTTATAGCGATTTTTAAAAACAAAAACGACCGCTAAATAAAAAGATAAAATTGCAAAGGCAGTTGTAACAAAAGAAAAAATTTGATTCTGCGTCGCAAACAAAGCACACAAAACGCATTGCTCAGCGCTATTATTTTGATCGGGAGAGTTTAAAACTTTTTGATAAGATTGGCTTTGAACAAGGGGGTGAGAAAAGCTATGAACAGTTAAAAATAAAGTGCTGGAAGCAAAATAAATCAGCAGTAACCAAGCGAAAACTTTATTTGGATTAATTTTTTTGTTGAAAAACATCAAATAAATTTTGATTTATAATTTAAAAAACGGCCGCCACGGTTTCATATTAAGGCTTGCTTGTCAATAATGATTTAATAATTTTCTCGATATTATTAAGGTCAATTTGTTCTGGCAAATAAAGCTGACTATGGGTTGAGCCGTCTTTATTGATAACATAAATCATTGGCAAAGTTTTAGGATTATCAAAATTATTTTCCAAAGCATTATCAAAAATTGCAATTGGATAGCTTAAATTTTGGGCATTTCTAATGACACCATCAACATTCAAACCAATAATTTCTAGACCCTGAGAATGATATTTTTTATATAAATTATCCAACTCAATAATTTCAGCCCTGCAAACCACGCACCAATTGGCCCAAAACACCACCAACACCACCCTCCCTTTTTGTTTTTGCAAATTAAAAACATTTTTGTCATTGGCAAAATTTTGCTGGCTAATGGTTTTAATCAGCAAAACAGGGTTGGCAAAGGCTTGATTTGGGCTTAGAAATAATGTAAAAAATAAAATAAATTTCTTCATTATTAATTAAAATTTATAAGCAACGATAACCTTAAAAATTTCAGTTGCAGCCAATTGATTGCCTTTCATATTATTATAAATTGGCAATCCCAAATCGGCATAAAATTTAAATTTCTTATAATTTACCTCAATTCCCGGAACCAACATTAATCTTGAATAGCCAGAATTTTGTGGATCAGAATTTATACCTCTGTCGCCAATTTTATCAGTTGCAACCAATTGCAACAGTGGAGAAACTTTGGAAAAAGCACCAACCATGCCAAAATCATAATTATAGCCAATTGCCAAATTCATTTCATCACCAGAGCGATAATTATCCTTGATTTTGAACGGTTTTTGCCAAGATCCTTGGACAAAATAATTCATAATTCCATCATTAGTTAATTTGCCTAAATGATAAAATCCAAGCAAGGCATCGGTGCTGCCAGTGCCAATTTGCATCGCTCTGTCGTGCAGATCTTTTGCTTCATATTTTCCGGTTGGCAATTTAAGCCCCAAGGTAATGCCAGTGGACATATTATCAAAAAACCCAGAATAAATGCCACTAACCTTAATATCGCCAAGAGAATTAACATTGGCACTCATAAATTCTTCTGAAATATGCGAGTGATGAGAGTGATCTTCAATGTGCTGGTGAACCATTTGAACTTGCCTGTTAACATAAGGAACACGAACATTCAAACCCCAATTGCGATTAAACATTGTTTGCAAACCAATGGTTGTGGTTTGAGTTCTGATTTTGCGATGCTCATTATTTTCCTCTGGTGCCAAATCAGTGCCGTGCCAATTTTTGCTTTGACCAACATAGTCATATTGCAAAAATGCCAGATTCTCTTGATTGTTTGGAATTAAAGAGCTGGTTGCCACATCAAAAACTCCACAACCACAAGCGCAAGCTGAGGCATTTTTAGTGGCGGCGATAATAAAAAACGCCATCAAAATGATAGCTATAAATTTATGTTTCATAAAATTAATAGTGTTTTTTTAGATTTGTGCGATAAGAACATTGGAAGTTTAGTTGGAAGGTTGGCGATTATTTTCTCATTAAACTTAATTTCAAGTTTATTTTTCAAATTCAGTCAATATCATTAACCACCAATCTCAACCATCAATCATTCTCAAATATGAACTTTGTTGCAAAAATCGGCTCTGTCACACTCAGCTATTTATCACGCATTGGACAAATATTTATTTTTGTCACCAATTCAGTTAAGCATTGTTTTTTGCCACCTTTTTATCCGCACTTAATTTTAAAACAAATTATTCAAATTGGTTATTTCTCTTTGCCAGTTGTTGGTTTAACCGCCATATTTTCTGGTGCAGTTTTGGCACTGCAAAGCTATTCTGGCTTCTCTCGATTCAACGCTGAAAGCACCATCGCCACCGTCGTAGTTTTGTCCATCACTCGTGAATTAGGGCCAGTGCTAGCTGGATTAATGGTTGCTGGCAGAGTTGGCGCATCAATGGCCGCTGAAATTGGCACCATGAAAGTCACCGAACAAATCGATGCACTGACCACTCTTTCCACCAACCCAGTAAAATATTTAGTTGTGCCCAGAATTATTGCAGGGGTTCTAACGCTACCATTTTTGGTTTTAGTCACCGACATCATTGGCGTGATGGGTGGATATTTAGTAAGCGTCTACGAACTGCACTTTTCCGCTGGCCCATATTTGCGCAACACTTTTGAATTTCTAAAAGCAATCGATGTTATCTCAGGATTAACCAAAGCCGCATTTTTTGGCTTTATCATCACCACAATGGGCTGCTATTGGGGCTATAATTCTAAAGGTGGCGCCGAGGGAGTTGGCATTGCAACTACTAATGCGGTAGTGAGTTCTTCGATTACGATTTTGATTGTTAACTACATAATCACTGGCTTTTTCTTTGGCTAATCAATATTCAGCAAAATGCAGATCCTCACCCGGATAAAAGCCTCATTCTTCTCTGATCGCGACAATTGGATCCTCTGGCTTCCAGTTTTTTTCGGCTCTGGCATTATCTTCTATTTCTACTTCCCAAACAATTCCTATCTCTTCCCCGTCACATTATTTTTCTTTGCACTATTTCTGATTTATATTTTTAAAGATCAGCTTTGGATGCTTTTATTGGTTGCTCTGGCAACTCTGATTATAGGATTTTTATGGGCAAAATTTTATACTGAGACAATTTCCTACGCACCAAAAATTGAACACAAATTCTACGCCACAGCAATTGGTAAAGTTGACAAAATCAATAGTTTTTATAACCCAATTTTAAAACGAACTTCTTATCAAATCGTTCTGAAGGATTTGAATTTGTATAAAGCTGGCAGTATTGCCGATGATGTTCTTATTAAAAAAGAAAAACCTAAAAAAATTAAAAAAGCTAAAAAGAAAAAACCAAAAAAACTACAAAAAAAGCTACAAAAAAAGCCAAAAGAAAAGCCAAAAAAAAAGCCAAAAGAAAAGAAGGAGAGGAAGGATCAGGAAGAAATTGTCAGTGAACAAGAAACTGCCGGATTGAAGCTTCAGGGCGATACCGCTCCTCTGGTTGATGTTGCAAGTTTAAAGAACGATCCTGCAACATCAAAATCCATAGAAAGCGAAGCGAACTCGACAATTGATAATGTTGAGGAAAAACCAAAGAAAAAACGCAGAACAAGAAAAAAGAAAATTAAAGAGGAAATTATTGATCAACAACTCAGCTCTGATGATTCAACGATTCAATCAACAAAAATATTAGAAGCAAAACCCAAGAAAAAAATTAAAAAACCAAAGCCCAAAAAATCTAAAAAAGAAAATAAAACCGTCATAAAAAATTATTTAAATGTTTCCAGCTATCAAGAAATTGACCGAGAATTTTTGAGCATAGATTATAAATCACAAAATCAAAACTGGCTTGGCAATAGATATATCAATCCTCCGCAAAAAGTTATCTTGAGCATCAATACTCAAATAAACAATGCCAAAATCGGCGATACAATTCAAACCAGATTAGTTTTAGAACCTTTCAAACCACCATATTTTCCGGGCGGATATGACAAAGGTTTTGAGAATTATTTTCAAGGAATTGGTGGCGAAGGTTATGCAGCTTCGGATTTAAAAGTTTTAAAAGCTCGGAGTGAAAATAGTTTTTTTCAAGATATAAAAATTCTCCGTCAAAACATTGCCCGCAAAATTCTTGATCAAATGGATGAGCAAGGCGGCACAATGGCGGTTGCCCTTTTGGTTGGCGCGCAAAATTTGATTAAACCCGATGTAATGCAAGCAATGCGCAATTCTGGTTTAGCTCATTTAATTTCAATTTCTGGTTTGCATTTTACACTTGCGGCGGGAATATTTTTCTTCTGCATTCGTTTTCTTTTAAGCCTCAATCAATATTTAGTTTTAAATTATGACATCAAAAAAATCTCCGCCTTCATCGCCATTCTCACCGGATTTTTCTATTTGCTTCTTGCTGATATGCCCATTCCAGCGGTACGCTCTTTCATTGTCATCGCTTTAATTTTCAGTGCAATTTTACTTGATTTAAAACCCGACGCATTTCGCTCCACCACTTTTGCAGCTTTAGCAATTTTGATTTTTTCTCCTAACGCAATTTTTTCAGTTAGCTTTCAACTTTCTTTTGCGGCAATTTTGGCTTTAATTGTTTTGGCCGATATCAGCAAACCAATCCACATCAACTCATCTTCGCGTCCAATTTATTTAAAATTCTTCTTTTATTTTCTGGGAATCATTTTGTCATCATTGGCCGCCACAATTGCTACCACGCCACTTTCAATTTATCATTTTAACAATTTCATTTCTTTTGGCGCGCTGGCAAATCTTATCGCCATTCCTATCGCATCATTCATAACAATGCCTTGCGGATTTTTAGCTTTGGTTTTAATGCCACTTGGAATTGAAAAAATTGCACTTTATCCAATGCAAATTTCTATCCATTGGATTATTGATATCGCCAACTATGTCGCCGCAATGCCCCATTCATATTTAACCATTAAAGCAATTTCACCTTTATCTTTTGGAATAATTATTTTTGGCGGTTTGTGGTTTATGCTCTGGAAAAAAACTTGGCGACTTTTGGGTATAATTCCAATTGGTTTAGGCATTTATTTGGGTTATCACACTTCAATTCCAAATTTATTAATTGATCAAAATAAAAAGATTGTCGCGTTTTATCACAACGATAAATTAATTTTTCTTAAACCAACCAAAAGCAAACAGGCAATGGTTTGGGCAAAGAAGTTGGGATTGAATGAATTTGAAAGCGTCGATGATTTAAGTGCGGAAGAAAAACAAAATTTGCAGCTCAATTGTGATAAGAACTTTTGTGAATTTATGCTGCAAGAAAAACAGATTTTGGTTTTAAGTGGTAGAAATAAAATTGATGAAGTTTGTCAAAAGCAATATGATATTGTGGTGAATATTAGCAAAAAATATCAGCTGCCCAAATGTTTTTTAAATAAAAAAACATTAGCAAAAACATTGGCAAAAACATTGATCGATAATGGCGATTATAAAGAAACAAATCTATTCTTCATCCAACCTCAAAGCCGCTAAGAAAGCACTTTGCGGTATTTCCACATTTCCAATTTCGCGCATTTTCTTTTTACCTTTTTTCTGTTTATCGAGCAGTTTTCTTTTCCGCGAAACATCGCCGCCATAACATTTTGCCGTTACATCTTTTCGCATTGCCGACACAGTTTCACGCGCCACAATTTTTCCACCAATTGCCGCTTGAATGGCGATATTGAACATTTGTTTTGGAATTAATTCTTTAAGTTTTTTACAAAGAGCGCGTCCTCGACCTTCAGCGCGGCTTTTGTGGACAATGATTGAAAGAGCATCAACTGGATCATTGTTGACTAAAATTGATAATTTGCACAAATCAGATTTTTCATATCCGTCCATATGCCAATCAAAACTGGCATAGCCCCGCGAGCAAGATTTTAGGCGATCATAAAAATCATAAACCACTTCATTTAGCGGCAAACGATAAACCACCATAGCACGATCTCCAACATAAGATAAATCTTTTTGAATGCCGCGTTTAACAGTGCATAATTCCAAAATTGAACCAAGATATTCGTCTGGCGTCATAATAGTGGCAAGGATCCACGGCTCTTCCATATAATCAATTTTTTGCGGCTCGGGCATTTCGGCTGGGCTATGCACGAAGAGTAAATCTTTTTGTTTTTCTTCCTCAGATAAATTACGAGTTCGCTGGCTGTAGATTTTATAAATCACCGAAGGCGCAGTAGTGATTAAATCCAAATCAAATTCACGCTCTAATCTTTCAATGACAATTTCTAAATGCAACAATCCCAAAAACCCGCAGCGAAAACCATAGCCAAGAGCGGTAGAAGTTTCAGTTTCAAATTCAAAGCTGGCATCATTTAAGTGAAGCTTGCCCAGCGCATCGCGGAACTTTTCAAAATCAGAAGCATCAATTGGATAAATTCCACAAAAAACTACTGGTTTATTTTGTTTGAAGCCAGTTAGTGGTTTAACATTTTCAGCGGTTGAAAGCGTGATGGTGTCACCAACTTTACAATCAGCAACTTGTTTGATTTGTCCGTTGATAAAACCAATTTCGCCAGTTCTCAACTCATCACACAGAACTTTTTTTGGCGTAAAATATCCAACACCATCAACCTGATAAGTGGCGCCGTTGCTAAGCATTTTGATCTTCTGCCCTTTTTTAATAACGCCATCAATAATTCTTACCAACACAATCACGCCCAAATATGGATCATACCAGCTATCAACCAGCAATGCTTTAAGCTCGCCATTAACATCACCTTTTGGCGCTGGCAATTTATGAACAATTGCTTCTAAAGTTTCTTTAATGCCAACACCAGTTTTTGCTGAAACCAAAATCGCTTCGGACGCATCAATCCCAATCACTTCCTCAATTTGTTTTTTAACCTTATCTGGATCAGAAGCTGGCAAATCAATCTTGTTGAGCACCGAAACAATTTCATGATTATTATCAATCGCCTGATAAACATTCGCCAAAGTTTGCGCTTCCACCCCTTGCGTTGAATCCACCACCAAAATCGATCCTTCACACGCCGCTAGCGAGCGGCTCACCTCATAGGCAAAATCCACATGGCCGGGTGTATCCATCAAATTTAGCATATATTCGAGCCCATCATCCGCCTTATAAATCAACCGAACAGTTTGTGCTTTTATAGTAATCCCGCGCTCTTTTTCAATATCCATAGAATCCAAAACCTGTGCTGTCATCTCCCGAACTTCAAGCCCACCACAATCCTGAATCAGGCGATCCGAAAGCGTCGATTTGCCGTGGTCAATATGAGCCACAATGGAAAAATTACGAATGCGGGAAATAGGAATATTCATTTTTGGGAAAATTTGATGAAGTGAAATAAAGGAGAAAAATAAAGGATAGGAGGTTAATTTGCAATTGATTGCTAAAACCTCCCATTTAGCTTATTGGCAAGATACTCAATTCTTTTTTATGATACTCCCATTGAGGCATAAAACGATTGAGATAGCTCATAAATTTCGCATTGTGATGTCTTTCTAGTAAATGTATTATTTCATGAACCACAATATATTCTAAACAATGCAAAGGCTTTTTTGCCAGTTCAAGGTTTATCCAAATTCTTTTTTTCTCAATGTTGCAAGTTCCCCATTTGGTTTTCATTTGTTTTACTTGCCAATCTTCAACGGTAACGCCAATTTGTTTTTCCCATTTGTCAATGATGGGCTGAATGAGTTTTTTTAATTCTGCCCGATACCATTCGTTAATGATGATTTGTCGTTGCTCTGTTGTGCTATTTGGTCTTATGTGCAGGTCGATATATGTTTTGGTCTTAAACACAACTTTTGGCGGCGCTTCCTGTTCTATAATTCTCAACAGATAGCGTTTGCCTTGAAAGTAATGGCTTTCACGCTCTTTAAATTGTCTTGGTGGTTGTCTGTCTTGTGCAACAAAATTTCGTTGATGTTTCTTTATCCAAGCAATTTTTGAAATAGCAAAAAGTCTTACTGCTTCGTCATTAATACGCAAAGGTGCAGCAATACGAACTCTGCCCGTTGGCGGATAAACTGCCAAATGCATATTTTTAATGTCTTTACGAACAACATCAATAGAAAGCTGAGAAGTGATATTTAGAATTTTTACTTCTTCCATTACTTACTTATATTCCTTTTGCTGTTTAATGATGTTGAAAATATCTTCCAATTTTTCATATTTTCTATGATTTTCTAGAACAGATTTTACTTTGTTTTTTAAAGCTCTTTCTTTCTGTAAATTTCCTTCCCAATCATCGTGTTTGCCATAAATTACGGCGCTATCCATTGCAATTGTCAAAGGCTCATCTTTTTCTAAATTGTCATACAAGGCTCGTTTGGCTTTGGTGTTAATGCTTGATGGATATTCATTGCTTGTTTCAGGCTTCTTCACTTTTACTGCCAATTTAACTATCTCTTCTAAATATTTTTCATATTCTGCCGCTTCTGCTTTGCGTAGCTTGATTAATTCATCAAGCAACACGCTCATTTTTTCGTAGTAAATAGGGTTAGTTGGACTTTCTTCAATAATTACTTTTCGCATATTGTTTTCAATAGTTTCTGCCATTGCCTTGTTACTATTTTTAATGCCATCAGGAAGTTTATTTAAAGCATCTTTGCCGTCTTTTACCAACAATTCTACCAAACTCAAATCATCAAAGGCTGAAACTTTGTTACTATCCTCTGCCGCAATGTAGCTATCAATTAAATGCCGCATAGCAGGCTCAAATTGTTTCAAATCAACATAGTCAACACTTGCTAATTGAATTTCTTTGCGAACATTTTCAAAATGCTTCAAGTCGTTTTTAATGGCTTCAATTTGCGCTGGCTTATATCCCGCCTCCTCCATTTCATCAGCTATGTTGGCATATGCACGAATAAGTGAGATCACAGCTTTGTATAACGCTACCCGTTTAGGTTCGCTGTCTTTTAGGTCATCTGGAATTTGGGTATTACCACAAAAATATCGGATATAATCTTCGGGGTTTTTTGGTGGAACCACTGGTTCACACAAGGCTTTTATGGTTTCCAAAGCATCATCCAAGCGTTCTTTGCCTTTTTCCAAACGGTCGCCTAACAATCCTTCTACATCCGCCTTTTCATAATCTTCAAATGCTTTAGAAGTAAAATCTTTATAAGCGTTTTTTAAACTGCCAAATAGATCTTTGTAATCAACAATGTAACCATAATCTTTATCGTCTCCGTCCAAACGGTTGACGCGGCAAATTGCCTGAAACAAACCATGGTCTCTCATATTTTTATCAATATACAAGTAGGTTGCACTTGGCGCATCAAAACCAGTGAGCAACTTGTCCACCACAATCAAAAGTTTCATTTGTGCAGGCTCGTCAATAAAACGCTTTTTTGCTTCATCTTCAAAATTTTCGGTGGTTTTGCCACCCAGCATTTTTTGATAAATGTCATATTGCATTAGCTTTTCGGTATAGCCTTCGCCCTCACCTTTTATGTCGCTGTGCTTTGGAGCAAACGAGGTAATAATGGCGCAACGGGTAAAACCTGAATCTTGAAATAATTGATAAAAACGGCAAGCGTTGTAAATGCTATCAGAAACTAAAATTGCGTTGCCTTTGCCGTTTTGCAAGCGTTCCCTTTTCATCATATCCATCCGTATATCACCAACAATTTTTGACAAACGGTCTTTAGAACTAAACAACTTTCTCAATGTTCCCCATTTTTGTTTCAGTTCGGTTTTGGCAAAATCGGTTAAGCCCTTTGTTGTTAAATCAAACCAATCATCAATTTTATCTAATGATGATATTTTTTGCTCAATGTCTCTGGCTTCATACCGCAAATCCAATACAACTCCATCCTTTACTGCTTCGTCAAATTTGTAGGTGTGAATATATTTGCCAAAAATTTCGATGCTTCGTTTTTTATCGGCCTGCATTATTGGCGTTCCTGTAAAACCAATAAATAATGCTTTTTCACCTAAAAGTTGACGCATTGCTTTGTTCAAATCACCGCTTTGGGTGCGATGACATTCATCTACAAAAACATAAAAATCGCCTTTGGGTTTAAAGTCTTTAGGCAAGGCGTTTTTAAGTTCTGCCAAATAGCTGTCATAATCTTTGCTTTTATCAGCACCTTCTTCTTTGTTGCCAAATTTGTGAATGAGTGAACACATCAACCAAGGCGAGGTTGCATTTAGTTTTTCAATTAAATCAGCTCCGCTTTTGGTTCTTACAATTTGCTCATCAACGCCTTTAAAAACTTTTTCAATTTGCTTATCCAACTCGTCTCGGTCGGTAATGATTAACACCCGCGCATTTGGGTTATATTCTCGAATCCATTTGGTCAGCCAAACCATTGTTAAACTCTTGCCACTTCCCTGCGTGTGCCAAATAATGCCGCCTTCTTTCTGGCGAATATTTTCTTGCGCCGCTTTTAAACCAAAATATTGATTAGGCCGACAAAGTTTTTTTTGCCCGCGGTCAAACACCACAAAATCGTGCATAATTTCAAGCAAGCGTTCTTTGCCAAGCATTTCAATAATGTGCTTGTCTAATAAATTATCAGCTTTTTTTGCTTGCTCTCTGATTGGCTTGGTAAGCGCTAAAAGATATAAATCGTTTGGATTTTCTTTCTCATTAACTTCTTTCCATTTTAAATAATATTTTTCAGCCGTATCAATGGCAGCATACCTCAAACCTTGCACATCTTGCCCGGCCATCACCAGCTGAATAGTTGTATAAAACGGTTTGATAAAAAGATGTTTTTGGCTGTCGTTGTTTTGGCGAATGCCTGTCGAGACACAAACCGTGCTTCGCTTCAATTCTAGCACACCAACTGCAATACCGTTGATATAAATCACAATATCGGGGCGTCTGCTGTGTTGCCCTTTAATGGTCACTTCTTGAGCAATTGCAAAATCATTGTTCTGCGGATTTTTCCAATCAATTAAATGAACCGTTTTTTTGTTTTGCCCCGCCTCTTCTTTGACATTAATGCCATAGCGAAGAGCGGTATATACATTTTTGTTGGCTTGATATAAATCATCATTGCTGTTGATGGTGGCAATTTTTTTGAACTCAAACAATGCTTTGCTGATAAGCGAAGGGCTATAACCTTGCTTGGCTAAATGCGCTGTGAGCAAAGCTTCATCAATATTGCTGTTTTCTTCTTCTTTTTCCAAATTACCCAAATAGCGATAATTCAATTGCTCTTGAAACAAAGCAACAACACGGTTTTGGGTGGCTCGTTCTATTTGTCCTACTTTACTCATCGTTTTGTTTATTAAATTTTGCTTTAGCAATTTCCACTGCCTTGTGTAATTTTTCTTGTAATATTTTTTGTGACGGCAGGGCAGTCAAATAATCTGCCACTTTAATATTGCTTTGATCCAACCTCATCAATTCAATATGTTCTTCGTTTTTGCCTGTGCAAAGGATCAATCCTATGGGTGTGTTTTCACCTTCAACTTTTTCATATTTTTCTAAATAGCGTAAATAAAGTTCCATCTGCCCTTTATAGCCAGCTTCAAATTCGCCAATTTTCAAGTCGATTGCTACTAGGCATTTGAGCCTGCGGTGGTAGAAAAGCAAGTCGATATAATAATCTCGATTATCGATCGTAATGCGTTTTTGGCGCGCCATAAAAGCAAAATCGCCACCAAGTTCAATAATAAATTTTTGCAATTCAGCAATAATTGAAGACTCCAAATCTTTTTCAGAATACATATCTGATAAGCCCAAAAAGTCTAAAAAATAAGGGTCTCTAAAAACCAAATCTGGGCTTAGCTTTTGTTCGTTTTTGAGCAGTTCTAAATCGTGCTGTATGGTAAGTTCTGGCTTTTTGCTAATGGCAGTTCGTTCATATAAAAGAGATTGGATTCTTTCCTGTAATTGCCTTGATGACCATTTTTCCAACTTGCATATTTCTATATAAAATTCCCTTTTTAAAGGGCTATCCATATAAATAATTGTTTTTAAATGTGTCCAACTCAATTGTCTCTGCAGTGTGTAGACAATCTGTATTTCAGGAAAAACAGCAGCAAATTGCATGCAATGTCGCAAATGTTTATCACCCCAGCCTTTGCCATAATCTTGAGTTAATTGCGCAGAAAGCGATTGCACAATTTGCTTGCCATATTCCGCTCTTTTGTTTTGCAAAACTTCATCATTAATGCGTTTGCCAACCCTCCAATATAACAAGGTAATTTCAGCATTTACCGCCAAAGCAACATTGCTTTTACTTTGCTCCACAAGAGTTT
>CAMDOL010000038.1 GCA_945903615.1 Rickettsia typhi
ACCACCAATTGTTTTATTTCATCTTCGGTTAGTGTTTTGTAGCGTTCAATCACTTTTATATCCAAATCGGCAATAGCATCTTTTATTTTTTTGCTTAGTTCGGTTTGGTCGTCAATAAGTTTTAAATAAGCCTTTAAAACTTTTATTTCTTCAGCATTTTCAAGTGATAATTTTGGTGTATCAATGGCTTTTAATCGCTTTTGCACGCCCACTTTGTTCACCTTATCCAAATCAGCGAAAAAACCCTCTTCAACGCCGTGTTCTTCTTCCAATTCGGTTAGCTGTGTGGCAATGGCTTCTTTATCTGCTTCTAAATGCTCAATGGCTTTTTTCTCCGTTAAAAAATAGCGATCAATCACCAAGGTTTTTGGCAATAAATCACAATCCCAAATAGTGGCTTGTTTGGTTTGTTTTGTAATGCCAAGCTCTGCCCTCCAGCCGTCAACGGCAATCAAATAGCAATCATCTTGCATTACATCATTCCAATAATTCATTAAATGCTGATAAACATCATATTTGTCCATCAGGGCTTTGCCTGTGTAGGCAATTAAGATATCTTCTGAAATGCAAAAAATGGTTTGTTTTGGTTTTATGCCAATAGTTAGCGCTTTTAAAGTTTTGGTGTTTCGTATTTTCCAATCAGCAAATAAGGAGTCCATTTGGGCACTAAAACTCACAAATTCGGGGTGCGAAAAAATTTCGTTTTTTAATTGCGAATGATCAATATTTAGCTGCGAATAGTTTTTGCGACCATCTTTAAATAGGTGTTTTCTAAGGTTAGGATAAGCAGCCCAATATTCTTGCAAAGCGTCAATATCTGCACTTGGAATATCGCCTAATAAATGTGCCTCAATGTCTTGAATGTCTTCAACTTCTCCGCTGTCGATATAGCGCAGAATGTTTAAATTAAAATCATTTTTAGGGTCGCTAATTTCTTCAACACTCACCAATCGGCTATATTTAGGCAGCTCGGTTTGTTTATTAAAAATATCGACAATTTTGTGAATATCTTGCTCGCGCAAACGGTTTTTGTTGCCGTCTTTGATGTAGCCTTTGCTGGCATCGACCATAAAAATATGCTTGCGCTCACCCGCCCCTTCTTTGTCCATCACAATAATGCAGGCGGGAATGCCAGTGCCATAAAACAAGTTGGCGGGCAAACCAATAATGCCTTTGATGTAGCCCCGCTCAATAAGGCTTTGGCGAATTTCAGCCTCGGCATTTCCCCTAAACAATACGCCGTGCGGCAGAATGCAAGCGCCTTTGCCCGTGCTTTTTAATGATTTGATAATGTGCAAGAGAAAAGCGTAATCGCCATTTTTATCAGGCGGTATTTTGTAAGATGCTTTGCCTGTTTTAGCGCTTTCAATTTCATCTTTTTCAAAGCGACCAAAAAGGTCGTCTTGTGGATTAAACCCCGTTGCCCAGTTTTTGGAAGAAAATGGCGGATTAGCCACAACAAAGTCGAAGGTTTTTAAATGACCGCTGCTGTCTTTAAAGAACGGTGCAGAAAGCGTGCTTTGTCCTTTGTGAATTTCAATAGTTGCTTGCCCATGTAAAATCATATTCATACGAGCAAGGGCGGCAGTTGCCACATCTTTTTCTTGCCCATAAATAGTGCCTTTTCCATCGGCTTCGTCCAAAGCTTTTAAAAGCAGAGAACCCGAACCGCAAGTTGGATCATAAAAAGTGGTGTTATTAGTGGCATTGTGAATGCTCAAAACCTTTGCCATTACTCGGCTTACCTCGCTTGGTGTATAAAACTGCCCTTTGCTTTTTCCGCTTTCGGTGGCAAAGTTTTTCATCAAATATTCAAAGGCATCGCCCAAAATATCATCGCCGCCTGCACGGTTTTTACTAAAATCTAGGGCAGGATTTTCAAAAATGGCAATCAGTTTGGTGAGCGTGTCCTCCATATCTTTTCCCTTGCCCAATTTATCATCGTCTGCAAAGTCAGCAACATCAATAACTCCTATTAAATCATTGGCTTTCGCCAACTCGCCAATAATGACATTCATTTGATCGCCAATATCCTTATTGCCTTTTAAGGCTTGCATATCTTTAAAACCGCCATTTTCTGGTATTTCAATAATTGCATCAGGATCGCCCGCATATTTGTCGGAAACATATTTTACAAACAACAATACGAGAATGTAGTCCTTGTATTGGCTTGGATCCATTCCTCCTCTTAACGCATCGCAACTTGCCCACAAAGAGCTGTATAATTCAGATTTTTTGATTGCCATTTTTATATATTTTAAGGTTCAAGACAACTTAAGGAACCTCTGAACAACTAAAAATTGATATTTCTGAGGATTTTTTGAGTAGAAATTTCATTACTTTTTGGCGAAATATTGCCATATTTTGCCAAAAAGTAATGAAATTTATGCCAAAAAAGACCAGAAAGATCAATTTTCCTAAAACATCGTTTTAGTTATTCAGAGGTTCCTTAAGCTTGATTAAAAGAATTGATCAAGCCATATTTTGTCTATGTTAAACAAGTATATAACTCGTTCAAGAATTTCTGAAGCTAAATTTGAGCCTGTCGCAAACCCAAGCCGCAAAAATTAAAATTAGAAAGTGTCTAATGATAAAATTAGGATTGCAAACCTAGAATGAGATTATATTTTTGCGGCAAAATTAGATTCACAATTTTAATAAATGCGAAAGAAATTTTAGCCAGTGCCACAGCAGATTGTTATAATGGTATAAGTAGAAAAGTAGAAATTGAAGAAGATAAAAATCATCAATTCACTATTTTGTTTGATCCAGCCGTTGATGAGAAGAGAATTGTCAGAGAAAATTTATAGAAGAAATTTTTTAGGTAGAGCGGTAGCTTGCTTTGGTTGTTATTCACATGAGATTATATAAAGCCTGATCTCAACAATTTGTTAATTAATTTAAAAAATAAAATCACGAGAAATATGAAAAGAAATAATGGAGAACTACCAAAATCAAAAGTAGATATAGAACCAGGAGTAAATAAAAAAGTAAAACAAGAGAATAAAATAAAGAAGATTACAGATCTTGCTCAACTCCCGCAGCGCATCATCGCCTCAATGATTGGTGCAAAGCGAAATACAAAAGTTATTACAGAAGATAATTTCCAAGAATTTTTTAATTTAATAAGCAAGGGCTTAAAAGTTAGAAAAGAAACTCCTCATTTTCAAGATCCACTGAGTAATTTGACCACTTTTTCGAATTTAGAATCTACGCCTGTGAAAAGGTTGGCAAGCCCTTTGGATGAGGGGGGTTATAACGGCTTGATACTACGGATTAAATCACCTACAGCTTTTTTAGAATTATTAAAGCGTGATTCTTTCGCTACAAGCGAGGGTCTTCCATCAGAAGATTTTGTAAAATTTCAAAGTTGTTTTGAATCAGTGGAGTTGAGTTTTGAGGATAAAACAATAAATACAACCGATGATCTGACATTAGAAAACATTATAAAATGTTTTAAGGAATCCAAAGTTTCGCTTAATCTTAATGATAATGAGAAGCTTAAAGAATCAAATATTGAGAATCTTGTAAGTATAATATCAAAAAATAACAACCTAATTGGTCTTAGTATTGCTAACTGTGATCTTGATGTTAATGACATCAAAAGTGTTTTATCGGCGGTAAGCAAGTCTCAAATCAAAAGTCTTGATATTTCTAGTAATTCAGAATTACAAGATGTCGATATGGCTCAATTTCTATCAGAAAATAAATCCATAGAATACCTAGGTCTAGCTGGGTGTGATTTGACTGATCCACAGATAAAACCTATTTTTGATGCTTTGTTAGAAAATCCAAAAATTACCTCATTAGATCTTTCTTGTAATGAATTTTGTGCGGCTTCAACCAAAACTCTTGCAAGTTTTTTATCACGGTCAGATTGCAAATTAAAAAAACTTGCAATTCAATACGATCCAGCGGTAATTGAAAATATAGACCTTATAATTGAAGCTCTCCAAACCAACACATCTCTTGAATTTGTAGATTTGTCTGGTTCGGGTGAGTACTCTCAAATATTAACTGATATGTCCGGTGAATCTGAAGAATTACCTATTATTGATGATATTAAATTTTCAAGCTTAATTGAGGCGTTAAAAGGTAAAAAATGCAAGATTAAGGAATTTATCTGTGATAACCCTGATCAGCAGACGCAAATCAACAAAGCTATCAAAGACAGGACTGCCAATATTCCAAGTGTCAGCCCACAAAAATCTCAAGCTCAACAAGTTGACTTTCAAAATACAATTCAACAAAGTAACACTCAATAACTATCCAAATGGGGATTGACTTACTCAATCTCCATCTCATTTTATACCAAAGTTCTGGCGAAAAAGAAAATTATCTTGATAATTTCAATAGAATCGCAGTGCAGATAAAAGAAATTTCTGCCAAAAAAACAATGTGATAACAAAAATGGAAAGAGTTAGCTTTATAAACGGAAAATTTTTACCACACAGTCAATGCTTTGTGCACATTGAAGATCGTGGATTTCAAATGGCTGACGGAGTTTATGAGGTGATTCTATTGAAGAATAATAAATTGATTGATTGTGATGAGCATTTACAAAGACTATTTCGCTCGCTTTCTGAATTAAAAATTCAATTTTCTCAAACCAAAGAGCAGTTAGAAAAAATTATTTTAGAACTATTTGCCAAAAATAATTTGTTTGATGGTTCAGTTTATTTGCAAATCACCAGGGGCGTTGCCCATCGTCAGCAAGGTCTTCCTCACAATTGCCCCCCAACAATTACCGCCACAGTTTCTCCGTTAAAAAATATTGATGGCATTGGTTTATCCGTAATCACTCACCCAGATATTCGCTGGCAAAGATGCGATATCAAATCAATTTCGCTTTTAGCTAGCTCATGGATTCGCCAAAAGGCTTTTGATTTGAAGGTTGATGATGCAATTTTAGTTCGAGATGAATGTGGATCTCCACAAGATTTATCCTTTGGAGGGGTGCAGCAAGTTCTCCTTGAAAATAAAGCAACATACCAAAGCTATGTAACTGAAGCAACTTTTGCTAATGTTTTTGTTGTGGATAAAAAAAATACTTTAATCACTCATCCATCTGACAATTTTGTTCTGTGCGGCATTACCCGCAATAGAATAATTGACTTAGCCAAAAGAAATGGCATTGAAGTTTTAGAAAGAAAATTTACGGTTGCAGAAATGCTTGCCGCTAAAGAAGTTTTTTTATCAAGCACAACTTTGCTGATTCGCCCAGTTATCAAGATTGATGGGCATATTATTGGCGATGGACATTTTGGTCAAACAAGTCAAAAACTTTTGGATTTATACAAAAACTTTATAAATTAATTAGTGAAAAAATATCGCCCAAGAACAGCATTCTCGATGATTGAACTTTCAATTGTGGCGGTGATTATTTCAATATTGGTTGGCACCATTATTACCGCCAGCAGAATCTCCGCGAATGCCACATTAAACACCGCTCAATCCCTAACTGTATCTTCTCCAGTCAATGATATTGATGGTTTAGCTTTGTGGTTAGAAACCACAATGCCAAAAAGTTTTGACGATTTATCAGCTGATGATGGCAAGGCAATTGCCACTTGGTATGATTTGAGCGCTAATAAAAATAATGCCGTTAATGCCGTTACCGGATCAGCACCAACCTACACCGCCAATGTTATCAATGGCTTGCCAGTTGTAAGATTTAATGGCTCAAGTAATTTTCTTACTTTTGATGGCTCTCCTCTTGTCAGCAGCAACTATACAATTTTTGCAGTCACAACCCGAAGAAGTGATAAGGATAATAACGCAATTCTTGGTGGAACAGAAGTTGGCTGCAATTATTGTAATTTGCGTATAGGATATTTTATCAATGGTAGTCCGCGATTTAGATTTGCACATTATAACGACGGAACTTCTGCAACTGATTATATTGATACCGATATCTCGGCTTATGTTAGCTCTATTTTTGAAGTCAGCACTATGTCATTTGATTCAAGTTCAGGAAAAATATATTATAAAAATGGCGCTACAATAGCATCGGTTACAACCGCCGCAGCAAAAACTGTTCTGGCAAGTTGGGGTGGTTCTGCGGTCGGAAGATCAGAAGCTTTTTATTTTAATGGTGATATTGCTGAAATTATTATCTTCACTAAGTCTTTGAGCTTTACTGAGAGAAAAGATGTTGAACAATATTTAGGGAAAAAATGGGGGATAACCATATCTTAAAATGAATTATAAAAAAAATTTGAATCCAAAATTAGAGCAAGGGAAATTGGGCCAAAGGAAAGTAGGCCAAGGAAAATTAGGATTTTCACTTTTAGAACTTTCTATCGTTCTTATTATAATTTCGTTGTTAATGGTAGCAGTGATAAAGGGTAGTGATTTGATTGGTCAAGCAAAATTAGCTGCGGCTGGACAACTAACAGTTGCATCTCCAGTATTGAATATAAAGGGATTGTTAATGTGGTATGAAACAACATTATCCAAAAGTTTTATAGATTCAGAAGTTAAGGATAACAGCCTGATTAGCACTTGGTATGATATAGCCAACCCACCGAGCACCACCAAAAATATGCTGCAAACAACGCCAGCAAATCAACCTACATATAAATCCGGCGCGATAAATGATCTTCCTGCACTTTATTTTGATGGAACAAGCGATTATATGGTCAATGCCACCAGTTCAATTGATACCAACATCCTTAGCCCCCAGAGTCGAAATACTATTTTTATAGTGATGAGATATATAAGCGGAACAGTGATTTTTCAAATTCAAAATTCGATTACCAATAGGATTAGCCTAGAAAATAGCGCCGGATCTGTTAGATGGGATTTTCCAAACAGCACTGGAGGGGGATTAGTTGGAGCATCAAATATGTTGCAAAAATCAATAATTTTAACTCTTGATAAAAACAGCACTACTCAATCAATATTTATTAATGGAGCAATTGATAATTCACAAAGCAACACACTAACACTGACACCCTTCATATCAAATATAACAATAGCCGCAGATACTAATGGAGCTCTATTTTCTCAAATGTATATATCCGAGCTAATAATCTATGATCGCTCTTTGTCAACCCAAGAAAGAAAAGATGTTGAGCGTTATTTGGGAAGAAAATACAACATTATCGTTCCATAAAAATGTATAAAAAAATTAGAAAAGGTTTTTCACTACTTGAGATTTCCATCGTTATCGTTGTCTTTGCTCTTTTGGCACTTGGTGTAATGCAAGGTGGAGAATTAGTCAGAAAATCCAAAATCACTTCCGCGCAAATGTTAACCAAATCTTCACTGATTGGAAAAATGGATAGTTTGGTTTTGTGGCTAGAAACCACAATGCCCAACAGCTTTGATGATACTGAAGAAGTTGATGGCGGAAAAATTAGCACTTGGTACGACACCAGCAATACCAAAATCACCCCAGTTAATGCCCTTCAAACTAACGCTACTAATAAACCAACTTATACAACCAATGCTATTAATGGCTTGCCCGCTTTAAAATTTATCAGCTCCAATAGCACCTATATGTCGGTTGCCAGCGGCTTTGATAATAACGCTGATACCGTAACGCTGTTTTTAGTTTGGCAACCAACAACAGCGGCTGGAGCAGAAAATGATTTGCTAGAAAAATGGGCTGGAAGCGGACCCTACCCATATGCTTTAAGATCAACAACAACTTATTATTCCAAATCATCTGACGGAACAAATAATCCTGGCCCAAATAGCACAACATCCAAAAGATCTGGAGTTCCTCATATAATTTCAGCACGAAAAATTAAAAGTGGTGCGATGAATTTGTGGGTCAATGGCTCTGCCGAAGGTGGCACGGTTACTGATAACACAGGAACCAGCTTTAATAATGCTAATCTTTTTATAGGTTGCAGAGGAAATTTAACTCAATTCACAGATGGTTATATTGGCGAAGCAATTATTTTTGATAG
This sequence comes from Rickettsia typhi, assembly GCA_945903615.1. Classification (GTDB taxonomy): domain Bacteria; phylum Pseudomonadota; class Alphaproteobacteria; order Rickettsiales; family UBA1997; genus JAJTCH01. The sequence continues at coordinate 7,920 of CAMDOL010000038.1, forward strand.
AGCTTTGAGCGACCAAGAAATAGCAGATATTCATAGATATCTGAGCAAAAAATGGGGGATAACCATATCTTAAAATGAATTATAACAAAAATTCGAATCCAAAATTGGGTCAAGGGAAATTGGGCCAAGGGAAATTAGGTCTAGGGAAATTAGGTCTAGGGAAATTAGGCCAAGGAAAATTAGGCCAAGGAAAATTAGGATTTTCGATCCTAGAACTTTCAATCGCTCTAATCATCATCTCAATTTTGATTATGGCAGTTGCTAAGGGTAATCATATTCTAAAAAGATCCCGAATTGTCTCCGCTCAATCACTCACCAAATCATCTCCCGTTCTTCGTATGTCCAATTTGGTAGTTTGGTATGAAACTACGATGGATAGCAGCTTTAGTGAGGCCGATATTGCATCAACCAATATTAATAATTGGTATAATCTAAATCCGTCCATCAAAACTAATAATGCCACCGCTGGCGTTGCTCCCATCTACACGAAGAACAGCATTAACAATCTTCCATCTCTATTATTTAATGGCTCAACTAGCTATTTAACTTTTGATGGCACATCAATTATCAATAGAGATTATACAGCGATTGTGGTTGAGCAAAGACTAGGAAGCGGTAGTGATAGATATTTTATTTCTAGTAACCCAGCTAACAGCAACCAAAGTTTAACTTTAGGATATAGAACCAATACCCAAATAACTTTTGCCCAAGGTGACAATGGCTACAACATTGCAATACCAGGATACCAGTCGCCATCACCAAGAATTCATATTTTTCGTTTTAGCTCATCACTTGGCAAAAACTATTATCTAAATGGATCCGGACCACAAAATCTTGTTGCTTGCTGCGGCAGCACTCCAGTTCCAACGCAAGGATTAACTGATTATCCTAACGCTCAAATTGCCAGATACGCAACCACCAACTACTACTTTGGAAATATTGGCGAGATCATCATTTTCAACAAATATATCAATGATGACGAAATGAATGACATTAAATTATATCTGAGCAAAAAATGGGGGATTACCATCACTTAAGGGCACCCCCAAAAGTGCCTAAAATTAATTATATCGAGTTGAATTTTTATTTTTCAAAACTACCATAACCAGCCTTATCAAAATAATCATCAAACCATGAGCCAAATCAGCGAAATCGTCGAACTATCTGAACGCATTACTTCCGATTCAAATCTTCTAGTCCAAAAAGTTGCAGGAATTAATTTTCTTGGCGGCGGTGTTGATCCATTTGTTTTTGGATTAACCGCTTTTGTCTTAGCTTGTTTTATTGGCTATTTTGTAGTTTGGAAAGTAACCCCCGCTTTACACACACCTTTGATGTCAGTAACCAACGCAATTTCAGGAGTCATTTTGATTGGAGCAATTATTGCTCTTGGTGCCGCGCACTCTTTCTTTATTGGATTTTTCAGCTTTTTGGCAATCGTTCTAGCTTCAATAAATATCTTCGGCGGCTTCGTGGTGACTTGGAGAATGTTGGAAATGTTCAGAAAGAAATAAAATAGTCGCAAGTTTGGGCTTAACGCTAGAAACTTGCCACTCGAAACTTATAAATTTATTTCCCCGTCATAATTATATCCACCAACTCTTTGATAGTTGGCACAAATCCATTATCATAGAATGGATCAGTTGAAAAACGATAAGCATTGTGCCCAGCAAACATTAATTGGTTTTCAATATCAATTCCGTTGCGAACTTCTTGCAAAGTTTTTTGAATACAAAAACTTCTTGGATCAGCTTTTTTGCCATTGTTATAATTAGTTTCTGGCATTTGTGACCAGTTGCTAAAACGACACTGGCTCAGACATCCCATACAATTAATTTGATCAGTTAAAATTTGTTGAGCTTTTGATTTATCAACAAACATCAAGGTTTCATCTGGTGTTTTCATTCCCTCATCAAAGCCATTTTTAACCCAATCATTAACTTTGATTTTGTCTTCTGGCTTAACATAAACAACTCGACCCCTTTGCCCGAAAGGAATTTCGGCAGCAAAAACACCTTCTGCCTTAGAACGATACTCAACTTGTCTTAATTCGCGACCTTGCAATTCTTTGATAAAGTTATTTTCAACCGCAGAAGAATAAAAACCAGTTGGACTAAAACGGTTTAGATAAACATCGCCTGATTTTAAGGTTAGAAGTCTTTTTTTCCAAGAATCAGAAATTGGATATTCTTTAGTTAAAAGTGGACGAGTTCCAAATTGAAAAACGATTGGCCCAATTTCAGGATTATCTAACCAACCTTCATATTCCTCAATGTTCCAAACGCCGCCAGCCATAATTATTGGCACCTCATTCAAACCAACTGAGTTCATAAAAGTTCTAATTTCAGCAACTCTTGGATATGGATCTTGAAAAACTTTTGGATCTTCCGCATTTGACAAACCATTGTGACCACCCGCTTTCCACGGACATTCATAAACCACACCGCCTAATAAATCGGCTGCTTTTCCGTAACTTCTTTTCCACAAAGCTCGGAAGGCACGCATTGAAGAGACGATTGGATAATAATAAACTTGATACTTTTGAGCAATTTCTGAAAGGCGATAAGGCATTCCTGCTCCGCAAGTGATGCCATGGATTAAACCTTTAGTATTTTCCAAGACTCCGTGCAAAATTCGTTCTGCTCCACCCATTTCCCAAAGAACATTCATATGAACCGCACCATTACCACCAGATAAATCATGAGCAATTCGAGCTTGAGCAATGCTGCCTTTGATTCCATAATTCACCAACTCTTCGTGTCTTTCTTTTCTGGTTTTGCCGCTATAAACCACCGGCACCAAATTGCCTTTTTCATCATAATAATCAGCGTTCACACCTGAGAATGTTCCAACCGCGCCAGATTTAGCAAAATGCCCAGCAGTAATACCAGTAGTCACACCAATGCCTTTACCACCCTCAATGATTGGTAGGCACATTTTATTAGAAACTTTGACACTTTTTATAGCTTTAATCACAGACTTTTTTGTTTAAATTAATGGACGGGGAAATATATTTTACCATCCTGAATTATGCAATTAAATTATCAGCAAAATTGGATTTGTTTTGTTGACTTAAATCTTTTTTCTGCTTTGATATTGGGTCTTTGAAAAGGAATTTATAAAAAAAATAAATCAAGAATAAATATGTTAAAAAACATAAAAATCCAAAATTATCGCGGAATTAAAGATTTGGAAATTAAAGATTTTAAGAGAATTAATTTGTTGGTTGGTGATAATAATTCCGGAAAGACAAGTGCCCTAGAAGCTATATTTGCTCTTTTATCGCCAACTAATCCACTTGCTCTTGCAAATATAATTAATAAAAAAAGAGGGGAAATTCTAATAAATGCAAAATCCGGTCAAGAAACTTTAGATATTTTATCGGATGATTTTTGGAACGGAATGACCAGCATTTTTAATGAAAAAAACACCAAAAATGCCATTAGTATTTCTTCAGAAGACAAAACCAATAAATCAAAATCTAAAAAAGCAGTTTTAGAAATTTCCTACAATCAAGATTCTAAATCTTTTGTTAAAAGCAATTTAATTGCTGAATCGCAAAAAAACTTTATTTTCAACTTTACTAGCGAAGATGGTAAAAAAACCGAAACTGGATTTTCCAATGTTAGCGGCAATCACTTTTCTGACCCCGCAATTAAGAAAATTTTTGGATTAACAGATACTGCTATGTTGTATGCCGAGCCAAAAAGAGCCAACGACATATTTAGATTGCTTGAACAATATTGTTCAAGCCTCAGCAAAAAACAGGAAATATTAAAAATATTGCAAAATCTTGAACCAAATTTAACAAGTTTTGATATTAATAACTACATACACTGCTATTTTAAAGGCGTTAATGATGTTAATGATGATTACAAACTACCAATTAATCATCTAGGAGATGGCATTAGATCAATATTGGCAACCATTGTTAATATTGCAAAATACAGTGGAGGCGCTTGTTTGCTTGATGAAATTGAAAATGGTTTGCATTACAAATCACAAAAATTGATGTGGCAACAAATATTTAATGTAAGCAAATCCGCCAATACCCAAATTTTTGCTACTACTCATTCTTATGAGATGATTAAAAGTCTAGTTGAGCTTTGCGAAGATGGAATAATTGATGAAAAAGAAATTATGCTTTACAGCTTAGATAAGAAAGCTGGGAAAAACTATGTAAGCACTTTTGATGGCAAATCTCTTGATGGAATGATTAGTAGTGGAGGAGAAGTTAGATAATGGTTAAAAAATTTGATTTTAAAAAATTTTCTGAACATAAAACCAACACCGAACAATCTGTCGGATTGATTCTTGTGGAAGGAGAGGATGATGCTAATTTTATCTATTTTTTAATAAAAAATAGCGAAAGTTTTGCTAAAGATTTTTTAAAAAGAAACTACATATTTTATCTTGGCGGTAAA
>CAMDOL010000039.1 GCA_945903615.1 Rickettsia typhi
GGCGGTGGATCGAACCATGATGGAATGGGGATGGGATAATAACTTATTAATTTAGTAATCAGTGGAGATAAAATGTCAATAGCAGGAGGTAGTAGTGCAATTAAGTAGTGATATGTTGCAGATGGCCGCAGAAAGTGGATCGCAAAATCGTGGATCGCAAAATCATATTCAGCCCATTTCCCATTCTCAAAATATGGATGCTGGATGGAATACGCCAATTTTTCAAGATAATTTAGAGATTTTCCCAGGAGCTAAAGGGGCTGGTCTGGATGAGGTTATGGCAGGAGTTTCAGGAAGTCTTGATAGTGGAATTATTGAGAAAGTAAAACACGAAAATGCTTTTAATCAGAATGTGGCGAGCGCATTTGATGGAACCATAATGTCGCAAGGAAATGTTGGTCATGAAGGTTTGAATCTTAAGTTATCTGGAGATACTGCCGCCTCCCATATTGCTCCTTCAGCTCAAACAGGGCTTGGTGATGGAATTGATGTAATCAAGGGTGGTGGCTCTGGACATGGCGGTGGACATTAACTTTAAACCTCATTCAACCTTGAGGCCGTTCTTTTAAAAGCCTTCGCCCCAATTCCTTTCACATAAATTTCTTCTGGCGTGCTTTCTGCCAAAACCACCAAACCAATTTGCCCCCCAATTTTTCTTTCATAAACCTCATCAATAAACCACATTAATCTTTTTGCCTCATTGCGATCTTCAGGTTTTAGAACTGGCACATTCAGCAAAAATATTAGCGAAAATTCTTGAACAATTGCCTGATAATCCGCCACTCCCAAATCTGCTCCGCAAAGCTCTTTAAAATCAAATAGAGCAATATTTTTATAGCTATTTTTCACCATAATTTTTCTCCCCAAAAGTTCAATTTCCCTTGGCGCTGGCTGGCTTTGATCGATAGTTTTAATGAACATATCCAGAACCGTTTTTTTATTTTCGGAATTATTAGGATAAAAATAATGTTGTTTGGAGCTAAATTTGTTTTTTATGGCAAATTGCTGCTGCCCCACTTTGCGTGGATCCTCGCTGCGATAATCAATTTTGCCGTCTAAATCTAAGATCAAAAAATTCTTTAATAAAACTTCATAAACAAATGATTTTAAAAAAGCCTCACGCTGCAAACCATTTTCATAAAGCTCTGTCGGGTGGCAGTTGGAAGTGGTTATAACCACAATTTGATTTTGAATAAAATAATTAAATACACCTTGCAAAATCATCGCATCGGCAACATCTTCAATTTGCATCTCATCAAAACACAAAACTTTTGCATCACCAATAACTTTTTTAGTGGCAAGAAATATTAAATTTTGGATCCCTGCCAAATCTTTTTTCTTAGCGGGGATGAGAGCGGCTTTACGCAATTTATGCAATTGCTTGTGAACCTCTTGCATAAAACTATTGAAGTGAAAATAAACTGTTTTATTGGGTGGTAAATTTTCAAAAAAATGCCGCATTAACATCGATTTTCCACGACCAACTTTGCCATAAATATAAAGGCTTTGGATAGTTTGTTGATTAACAAATAAATTTTTAATTGCTAAACGAGTTGGGCTTTTTTTGAAAAGTTTGATGAGCTGTTTTTGAAGGTTAGAAAGATGATTAAAAACGATGATTTGTGCTGAATCTAAAGAGATTTTTTTGCCCGCTATTTTGATATTCATGTTTGATGTTATTTTTAATTTTGCTGTCATCCGAGCCAGACTGTCATCCTGAGCGCAGCGAAGGATCTCTTCCAACTAGACCGAATCTGGCTCATGAGATCCTTCGCTGCGCTCAGGATGACAGTGTAGCTCAGGATGACGGTGTAGCTCAGGATGACGGTGCAGCTCAGGATGACATAAAGCTCAGCATTACAAAGACATCAAATCCTTCCACTCTTTATTAACCGATTCTATCAAATCAATTTTCTTTTTTCTCGTCCAACCCTTCAAATGTTTTTCTCTAGAAATAGCATCTTTGATATCCGAATAATCTTCAGAATAAATCAATTTATCTAAATTATATTTTGCAGAAAATCCTTTAACGATTTTGTTTTTATGTTCCCAAATTCTTCTTTCTAAATCATTAGTCACGCCAATATATAGAGTTCCATTGGGTTTGTTGGTGATGATATAGACAAAATAGGTTTTCATAAATTATTTATGTTGTCATCCTGAGCAAAGCGAAGGATCTCATGAGGAAAGTTCGGTCTTGGTTGGCAGCAAGTTGCAAGAGATCCTTCGCTGTGCTCAGGATGACAATTTGTCTATAATTTCTCCGCCACCTCGTCAGGAATCACATAGTTCCCCGCCACTGATTGCACATCGTCATTATCTTCCAAAAGATCAACTAATTTGAGAATTTTTTGAGCAGTTTCAAAATCTAGTTCGACAGTATTTTTTGGTGTCCAATCTAATTTTGCAGTAATTGGATCACCAAATTCAGTGATCAAAGCATCGCGAACTTGGCTAAAATTTGCAGTCTCGCAAGTGATAATGTGCCATTCATTATTGCTTTGAACATCTGACGCTCCAGCTTCTAAAGCGGCTTCAAAGATTGCGTCAGCGCTGGCGGTTTTGGCTTCATATTCAATCAAGCCAATGTGATCAAACATAAAAGCCACTGAGCCGCTTTCACCAAGGCTGCCGCCGGATTTGGTAAAAATGCTACGAACTTCGCCAGCGGTGCGGTTGCGATTATCAGTTAAAGCCCCCACCACAAAAGCCACGCCGTTTGGACCATAACCTTCATAACGAATCTCTTCAAAATTATCACCTTCACCAGCGGAAGTGGCTTTTTTAATAGCGCTGTCAATACGATCTTTGGGCATATTATTAGTGCGCGCCGCAATAATAGCATTTCTAAGCCGCGCATTAAATTCTGGATCAGCTTGCCCAGCTTTAGCGGAGACAGTAATTTCTCTTTGTAGTTTGGTAAATAATTTTGCTTTTTTAGCATCTTGTGCACCTTTGCGATGCTTGATATTAGAGGAGTGGGAATGACCGGCCATAAAATAAATAGTTGTTGTTATACCAGATTATAGGTTGGAAATGGTATTAGTTAGAAATTCTCATCAAACTACCGTCCAATTTAATGGCTTCAATCTTTTTTGCCAAGCCGGTTTTGTCATCAATTTCAACTAGGGTGGCGCAGAATGTTGCTTCACCGTTAGCGGGTTCCATTTTGCCAGCGCGGCGTTTGGTCAAAAATGATTTGAGCGGAACACCCTCGCACATTCCGATAATCGAATCATAATCACCACACATTCCTGCATCAGTATGATAAGCGGTTCCAGCTTTCATAATGTGAAAATCGTTAGTGGGAATGTGAGTGTGGCTGCCAACCACAAAAGAAACTTTGCCATCCAAAAATTTTCCCATCGCCATTTTCTCGGAAGTTGCTTCAGCGTGGATATCAATGATTATTGCCGCAACATCTCCTTCATTGCGATAGCTGTGGGAAATATGTTCCCCCTGTTTAGGGGGAGCGAGTTCTTGCGAAGAAGAACGATGGGGGTTCAACTTATAATTTTTTAATAAATCCTCAACCATTTCAAATGGGCAATTGAGATTATTTTTGATGAAAACTTGCCCGAGTAAATGCACTATTAAAATTTTCTGATGATTTTTAGTAGTGAAAATCGTCGCTCCATTTCCCGGTGTGTGTTTAGGAAAATTAAGCGGGCGCAGCAGATTTTTTTGATTAGCAATAAAGCCGATAGTTTCTTTTTGATCCCAAATATGATCGCCGCCAGTCATAATATCAACACCAACCGCCATCAATTCATCGCAAGTATTTTTGTTAATGCCAAAACCTCCAGAAGCGTTATCAACATTGGCAATAACTAAGTCCAAATTTAGCTCAGCCTTCAACCTTGGAACATGTTTTGCAATTGCTTTTCTGCCTGATCTGCCGACGATATCGCCGCAAAATAAAATTCTTATCATAATTTGTTTAATGTTTTTAATGTTATGGAACCTCTGAACAACTAAAAATTGATATTTCTGAGGATTTTTTGGCGTAAATTCCATTATTTTTGGTGAAATATGGAAATATTCCACCAAAAAGTAATGAAATTTCTACTCAAAAAATCCTCAGAAAGATCAATTTTTCTAAAACATTGTTTTAGTTGTTCAGAGGTTCCTTAAGCATCAACCCATTAATAAAACAACCCGAAAAAATATACCAAAATCTAAAAATAACTTATCACTGCGACTTAAGTCTATGCATAAAAAACCACAAAAACCAAAAAAACCAAAAAAGCATATTGTTCACAGGGTCTTTATAACCTTTGTGGGATCAGCTTTATTGTTGGCTCTTATCTCGATAGTTTATTTTTTAACCCTGATCTCAGTTGAATATAAATCTTTTCCTTTTATTGCCACTCAAATTGAGAAGAGTGTTAATCAGGGTCTTTCTGGCGGTAGCTCGGTTAAGATTGGGCAGTCATCTGTCAAATTTAGCCAAATTAATATTATCAAAATTAAATTTGATGATATTAGGTTCAGTAGTGGCGATAAAAAAGAATTGGTGTTGCCAAAAATTGAAGCAGAATTTTCAATTTTAAATTTGGTTTTACTAAAAACTATTCCTTCCAAAGTTAGAATTATCAACCCAGAAATTGACATTGATAATACTGCGAGCCAGCCAATAATTGCGTTTAATGGCATTACTGATCAAGAAATGTTGTGGCAACAAAATTCTCTGAGCAGTATTTCACGAATATTTTTGTCGTTAAAAGATGGTCAGGTTCCCATCAAAAATTTTTCTATTGTTGATGCAAAAATTAATTTTAAAAATAAAGCGGGTAATCGCACTATAAATCTAAAAGAATCGCAGATATCAACCTTCTTTGATAACGGTTATTTGCATTTAATTTCTCAAAATAGAATTAGTTTTGATCCTTTATTCCCCGATTTTCAACTTAATGCTAATTGCCAATTTAAAAAAGTTGAAGGCTTGAGGTGTGACTCTAATTTCAAAAATTTTCTTCCTGCTGACATTGCTTTTATTGATCAAAAACTATCGCCCCTCAAACAAATCACTGGCGATTTTGAAGGCAATATCAAATTTGCTGTTGATGGTAACCAGCAACTGTCTTTTGCGTCTTTTGATGTCTCTTCTAAATCAGGAAGTTTTGATTATCCGCAATATTTTAGTGATCACATTAGTTTTCAAAATCTGATTGCTTCAGGCAAACTCAATAACACTTTAAAAACTTTTTCCTTGGACAATTTTAAGTGTAATTTTGGCGATGCTAAATTTGCAATGTCTTTATCGGCAAGCGACTTTCTTGATGTTGATAATCAAAAAACCGTGATGCAGTTCAAAATTAATAATGTGCAAACTGATAGCTTGGAAGTGCTTTGGCCGGTATTCTTAAATGAAAATAATGTGAGGGGTTGGGTGATAAATCACATTAAAGATGGGGTGATAAAAGATGGTTATGCGACGATGATGTTTGCCAAAAAAAATGGTGTTGATCATTTACAGAAAATTGCATCAGAGTTGGCATTTTCTGGATTGACTTTGCAATATGATCCTGCGTTTCCGCCAATATCTAAAATCGAAGGAATTGCATCTTTTAATAAGAGTCAGATGAAAATTGATATTTCTAAAGGTGAGGTTTTAAAGAGCAAAATTAATTTTGCTAGTGTGACAATTCCTAATTTTGACGCTAATAAAATTATGCTTGAAATTAACGGCAAAGTTTTTGGTGCCGCTGAAGACTCTTTGAAGCACATTAGATATAAAAGTGATTTTGCCGCAGCACTGGGCGATTATTTTAGTGGTAAGGCAGAAACAACATTGGAAATAAAATTGCCCATTATAGACGACTTAAAATTGCAAGATGTTTATATCAAAGTGCTATCCAATATTCAGAATTTTAGTAATGATTACATTGATGGCGATTCCAATGTGATTATCTCAACAGTTAAGGAATTTGCCAATAATAATTTTATTACCGAAGCTGATTTGACCAAAGCCAACATTCATTTAAAGCGGTTTGGTATTTCTAAAGAAAATGGTGTGGCAAGCAAGATTAAAGCCGCCCTATCTTTTGACGGATCGAATATTTTTTATTTAAAAAACTTTGATTGGCGGCAGGCAAATCAAAGTTTAAGTGGCAATTTATCCTTACAAACTCAGCCTTTGAAAGTGATAGAAATCAATTTAAAAAATCATAATTTTGCTAATAGCAATTTTTATTTGAGTTACAAAATTTCTCCTAATTTGCGTTTTGTTAGACTAAAAGGAAAGTCATTAGATTTAAAAAATTTTTTAGCTGATAATGATTCTGATCAAAAATTCTCTGATTTTGAGCATTATCAAAAAAATGATGTTAAAATTTCTCTGAACGAAATTGGCTTGGTAAATGATCAAAAATTAAAAGATGTTAACATTGATTTAGATTGCGACGGCTCTCATTGCAAGTCTGGTTTTATCAAAGCTAAATTAAATGCAAAACAAAATATTGATATTGATATTCAAAGATCAGTCAACAGCAAAAGTTCTAGCCAAGTTGTAGGATCAATTGGCGATGTTTCAGTGATTGCCAAGGGTTTTAATCTATCTAATCAAATTATTGGTGGTGATGCTAAAATTAGGGCTGAACTTGGTGATGAAGGACAATTAAAAGGAGAAGTAAATATTGATTCTGGCTTTACAATTTTAAAAAATGAAGCAGTTGAAAAAATTTATAACAACAATATTTTTTCTAACCTCAAAGACAAAATTTTGAATAGCAATGAGATTGTGTTTGATAATCTTAAACTAGAATTTGTACTTAAAAATAACATTATCAATATCAATACCCTGATCGCCAATAGCTCTATGATGGGATTTACCGCTAAAGGCAAAATTAATTTAAATGAAGATTTTATTTTTCTAAAAGGTTTGATTGTTCCTGGATACGCTTTGAATAAATTATTTGGTATTGGACAAGTGCCAATTTTAGGAAAAATTATTGTTGGTGAAGAAGGTGGTGGAATTTTTGCGGTGCGCTATGATTATGTAAAAAGCAGAAGTGATAAAAAAGGTGACTTCAGCATCAACCCAGCATCGGCAGTAATTCCTGGTGGCATTCGTAATATATTCGATTTATTCTAAAGGAACCTCTGAACAACTAAAAATTGATATTTCTGCCAAAAAAGACCAGAAAGATCAATTTTCCTAAAACATCGTTTTAGTTGTTCAGAGGTTCCTATACATTAGGTTTAGCTTTTGCAATTTTTAAAATAAAAATTTGCAGCATCGCTTCTTGTGCTACTTTTACCTTGAAGATAAAAAAGATCTTAATTAATGCAATTTTCTAAAAGCTTTCCAGATGAATTAAGAGCACAGATCGCCACATCAGATGTGGTTGGAAAACGCGTGGCACTTAAGTTAAAAGGCAAAGAACATTCTGGGCTTTGTCCATTTCATAGCGAAAAATCTCCCTCATTTTCAGTTAGTGATCAAAAAGGTTTTTACCATTGTTTTGGTTGTGGTGCTCATGGTGATATTATCAGCTTTACGATGCAGATCGAAGGTCTTGGTTTTAAAGATGCCATAATCAAATTAGCCAACGATTATAGCATTCAAATCCCCATAGTTATCAGTGATGAAAAAGATCAACAATTTCAAGAAAAAGTTGAGCGCGATTATTTGCTCTTAGAAAGCATTTGTCAGTTTTTTGAAAATAATTTATTTTCTTCCGCAGGCAGTGAAGCCTTGAAATATCTATATCAAAGAGGCTTAAACAATTCTCACATCAAAAAATTTCGCCTAGGTTTTGCTTCGGATAATTATGAATTATTGTTGCAACATTTAAAAACAAAAAGCTTTTCGGATGCAGAATTACTAGCCTCAGGAGTTATTGCAAAAAATAATAACGGCAAATTATATGATAAATTTCGTAGCCGAATTATTTTTCCAATCACAAATTTAAAAGGAAAAGTTATTGCTTTTGGCGGCAGAATTATGGGCGATGGACAGCCTAAATATCTGAACTCATCAGAAACTGAATTATTTAAAAAAGGTCACAATTTATATAATTTTTCTAATGCCAGAAAAGCAATTTATGATCAAAAATTTGTAGTTGTTGTGGAAGGATATATGGATGCAATTTCGCTCTCCATTAATGGAATTGAAAATGTTGTTGCTCCGCTTGGAACCGCTCTAACATTGGATCAAATCCAAATTCTTTGTAAAAATACTAACGATATTGTCGTGTGTTTAGATGGTGATGCCGCCGGTATTGGTGCTATGCGACGCACTATTGATGTGGTGCTTCCGATTATAAATTCAAAAAACCTAATTCGCTTTGCGCTCTTGCCGGGTGGGGCTGATCCAGATGATTATGTTCGCAAGAATGGGCGTGCGATGATGGAAAATTTTTTGAAAAATGCTAATCATTTATCAAAAGTTTTATTTGATTTTGAAGTCAAAGATTTAAATCTGGATTTATATCTCAATTCTGGCCAAGGGTTGATATCAGCAGAACAAAAGGCACAACTTGAGGCAAAATTATTTCAGAAAATAAATTTAATTTCTGATGCAAATTCTAAAAAACATTTTATCCAATATTACAAAAATTTATTATTTGAACTAGGAAAAAGCAAAAATTTTAATATTCATAAAAATTTTCAATCCAAAAATTCTACTTCAAAATCAACCACTAATTGTGATTTTAATATTGATAACCAAACTGGTTATAGCCTCGCTATTATTGCTATAATAGCCAATTTTCCAGAACTTAGAAATTATCAAGATGAGTTTTGTATCTTAAGAAATTTGGAATTTAAAAACCAAGAATTATCCGATATAAAAGAACATCTAATTAATTTTCTTGATCAAAATTTTTCAGTAGATTTTTCTGAAATAAAATTAAATTTAGAAAAAATAATTGTTAATGATGTTCTGAGAAAGAAAATTTTTTCTATTAAATTTTCGGATCAAAATTTGGATAATACCAAGGAAAAAGTGTGGCACAAATTAAAAATATTTTTGCTCAAATATTTTTATGAAGAAGTAAGCCAGCAATATAGACAAATACTAGCTTCAAGCCACGATATTGAAACTGATGAAGTTGCAATAAAAGCTGGAATTCAAAAAGAATTATTTGACTATAAAACCTTTTTAGAAAAAAAGATTTTGCAGTTAGAAATTGATGTGATGTAAAAATAATTTAGTATTTATTAACATTTAGTTTGAAAAATAAAAATAAACTTTTAAATGTAGGTGTGGTTTTTATTTTACCTTAGTTTTTTATTAGTTTTTTATTTTTTACTTAACAAATTTTTTTAAATACTTATGAAAAGTTCAACCAACAAAGTGGCTAAAAAAGCTCCAGCTAAAAAAGCCGTTGCTAAAAAAGCTCCAGTGAAAAAAGCCGTTGCTAAAAAAGCTCCTGCCAAAAAAGCTGTTGTTAAAAAAGCTCCAGTGAAAAAAGCCGTTGCTAAAAAAGCTCCAGTGAAAAAAGCTGTTGTTAAAAAAGCTCCAGTGAAAAAAGCTGTTGCCAAAAAAGCTCCAGCTAAAAAAGTTGCAAAAAAAAAGTAGTCGGTTCATTTAATAAAAAATCAGTAGCCAAATCTGCCAAAAAGCCAAATTTAGCTACTGATCGGTTGAAAAAATCAGTAAAAAACCCTTCAAAAGCTTTTCAAAAGGTTGCTATAGCAAAGTCTAGCCAAAAACCAGCTAAAAAATTAATCAAAAAATTGTCTAAAAAACTGGTTGCCAAGCCAGTTAAAAAGCCTGTTAAAGTAAAAAATCAAGAAAAAAAACTAGTAAAAAAACTAGTAAAAAAACCAAGCAAAGTCCCTTCTAAATCTGCCGTTCTTTCTTCTAAACCAGCTAAGAAAAATTTAGGAAAATCTGTAAAACAATCAACCAACATAGTTGTTCAAAAATCAATGTCGCAAATTTTAAAATCTCCTAAAAAGAAAAGTAAATTAAAGCCAATCAATAATAAAAAATTAGTTGGAAAATTTGGTCAAAAGTTTTCTAAAAAGAAATCTCCAGAAAAAGCAGCCGCAATCATTGATAAACAAATTGCTGCAAAGCCAGCTAAATTATCTGATCAAAAAGAAGTTAAAAAAATTGAACAACAAAAAATTATTGTTCCAGAAAAGAAAAATGAAGTAGTGGTTAAAAAGCCTCTAACAAGTGCTGCTAAAAAAGCGGTTGATGATACTGGGTTGGCCTTAAAAACATTATTATCACTTGGAAAATCACAAGGTTTTTTAACGGTTGAGCAAATCAAAGAACAAATTGGTTCTGATGTTTTGGATAAGAATAAATTGGAAAAGATTCTAAATATCTTTACCGAATTCAAAATTCAGGTTGTTGAAAAAGAAGATGATATTGAAAAATTATTGGAAGAAGATGTCGCCAAGGATGAAGAGAAAAGTTTGAAGCGTAGTGAAGATTCGGTCAAAACTTATCTAAAATCGATGAGCAATGTTAAATTGCTGACCAGAGAAGATGAGGTTGAAATTGCAATGCGTATTGAAGGCGGCAGAGCTAAAACTGTGCGTGCACTTTATCAAAGCCCAATGGTGATGCGCTATTTTATTGATTGGTATGAAGGTTTGTCCAGCGGCGCAATTTTGCTTCGTGATATTATTAGAATTGACGAAACTTATAACTCTGAATTAGAAGAGATCATCAAAAATAATGAAGAACAAACTGTAGTTGCCGAAGAAGATATTGTTGCAATTGCTGAAGATTATAATGCAATTGATGAAGTTGGTCAGCCAGAAACTGAAACTTTTGAAGATGAAGAACTTGAAGCTTTTGATGAAAGTGTGGTTTCGTTTGTTTCGATGGAGCGAATTTTGATGCCAAAAATGTTGGAACTTTTCCAAAAAATTTCAGCGATTTGTCAGAAAATTTTAGATAAAAGCACCAACAAAAATGTGGTTCAAATCAAAGCTGATAAAGACATCGCCAATTTGAAAAAAGAATTTGAAGCTTTGGCGGGTGAAGTTAGCTTTAATGATAATTTGATTAAAGCTTTAGTGGCGCAGCTTTATGATGCTCACAAAAAATTACTAGAAACTGAAGTTTCACTTTTAAAGTTGGCTGAATCTTATCGCATTGATCGTGCTTCTTTTTTAGCTAACTATGTTGGCATTGAAGATGGTGAGGAGTGGATTAAAAAAATTGCCAAAATCAAAGATAAATTGTGGCAAGAATTTGCCGCAAAAGAGCAAGAAAAAATTGCACATCTGCAAGAAAGAATTTTGAAAGTTGCTAAAGTGATGGGATTAACCTTGCCTGAGTTTAAAGAGCTAATCAATATTGTGCGTAGAAGTCAAAATGAAGAAGCAAAAGCTAAAAAAGAAATGATTGAGGCCAACCTGCGTTTGGTGGTTTCGATTGCAAAAAAATATACTAATCGCGGTTTGCAATTTTTGGATTTGATTCAAGAAGGCAATATTGGCTTGATGCGTGCGGTTGATAAGTTTGAATATAAGCGTGGTTATAAATTTTCAACCTATGCAACTTGGTGGATCAGACAAGCAATCACTAGGGCAATTGCTGATCAATCACGCACTATCAGAATTCCAATTCATATGGTAGAAACCATTAACAAAATTGTGAAAACTTCTCGTCAATTAACCCAAGAATTGGGCAGAAACCCTGACGCACAAGAAATTGCCGATAAATTATTAATGCCGGTTGATAAAGTTAGAAAAGTTTTGAGAACTTCAAAAGATCCGGTTAGTTTGGAATCACCAGTTTCGGGTGATGATGAGGATAGTATTTTGGGCGATTTTATTGAAGACAAAACTGCCGTTTTGCCAAGTGATGCAACACTTTATTCTAAACTCAAAGAGGTTACAACTTCAATGCTTTCATCACTAACTCCAAGAGAAGAAAGAGTGCTTAGAATGCGCTTTGGTATTGGTATGGCGACTGATCACACTTTGGAAGAAGTTGGTAAGCAATTTTCAGTTACTCGTGAGCGAATTAGGCAAATTGAAGCAAAAGCATTGAGAAAATTACAACATCCAAAAAGATCGAGAACTTTAAAAACTTTTGTGCAAGATTAGTCGCAATATTTATGACTAATGACTAATACCAGTTCCAATCTTAAATTCATTATTTAAGCAAATTTTTACCAAAAAGATAAAGAATTACGGATTGTTTGACTAATGGGTTGATAATATAGTAAGCATCAACCCATTAATAAAACAACCCGAAGAATTATGTGTAGTTTGGCTTTTGCAATTTTTAAAATGAAAATTGGTATAATT
>CAMDOL010000040.1 GCA_945903615.1 Rickettsia typhi
CACTAAAAAATTAATTTTTTCTGACCAAAAAACAAAAGATAGTTTTGCAGAAATTTTGGGACTGACAATTACCCAACAAACTAGACAATCTAGACAATAACTACCCTTCAATTTATTGTGTTTTTCCATACTTTAAAAACCGAATTAACTAACGGACACCTCTAAAAATTAGAATTTTTAGAGGTGTCCTAAATAGAAAATACTAAGTCTCCATCCCTGAATAATATTTGAAAACAAGCACAATAAATATAACAATAAAAAGCAGAGTGAACTCTTTGCCGGTTTTGGGGCTGGCGGTGGAATATAAATAAAAGTTGGCTCAAGACAACTTGAGTGGATTTTTTTTAATAATTTTTAACAAAACTTTTTACAAATTTGGCAAGTTGAATTTTTCTTTAATCCAACTTTTCTAAAATCATTTTTTAGAAAATCAAAAACCAGAATTTTTCCTACCAAACTATCGCCAATTCCTAAAATTTCTTTTATAGTTGTGTTTGCTTGGAGTGCACCAACCGAGCCAGCAACCGCACCCAAAATTCCTTTTTCCAAAAGCGGCAAACTAAAACCTTCACCCACAATATTAGGATTAAAGCAAGCGTAACACGGATTATTTTTTTGATAGGATTTGAAAGTAGAAACCTGCCCCAAAAAACCTTTGACTGCGGCAAAAATTAATGGTTTTTTTTGTTGGTGACAAACTTGATTGATGACAAAACGAGTCGGAAAATTGTCAGTTGCATCTAAAATAAAATCGTAATTTTGAACCAAATCAGTGAGATTTTGATGATTGATTCTGATTGGATGAATGTCAATTTTAACATCATCATTTAACAAATTAATTTTTTCTTTAGCACTCTCAACTTTTTTTCGACCTAGATCATTTTGATTGTGAATAATTTGGCGTTGCAAATTTGAAAGTTCAACCACATCATCATCAACCACGCCAATATTTCCAACCCCTGCCGCGGCTAAATAATAAATAGCTGGAGAACCGAGCCCGCCCACACCAATGACTAAAACTTTCGCTTGCAATAATTTTTCTTGCCCAACTTCTCTAATTTCCGACAAAATAATATTTCTTAAATATCTTTCCTCGTTCATAGCTAAACCCCGGTAGAACCAAAGCCGCCCTCACCTCTCGCTGTTTCATCCAAACTTTCAACTTCAAAAATTTTGGCTTGTTTATATTTAGCAATAATCATTTGTGCGATTCTCATTCCTCTTTCAATTTTAAAATCAGTTTGAGAATGATTGATTAAAATCACACAAATTTCTCCACGATAATCAGAATCAATTGTTCCTGGCGTGTTTAAAACGGTGATACCATTTTTTAGTGCCAAGCCAGATCTGGGACGGATTTGGGCTTCAAAACCAATTTCTAAAGCAATAGCAATTCCAGTTTTAACCAACTTAATTTCTCCAGGTTTTAAAATAATTGGCTCAGCAATTGCCGCTTGCAAATCCATACCAGCACTGCCCACAGTTTCATATTTTGGTAAAGCTAAGTCTGGATTATTTTCCAGTCTCTTTATTTTCAGTATTGTCATTAGTTGATTTTTGATTGGAAAGTTGACGAACAAATTTTTTGAGAAAATCTCCTTTGGTTTCTAAACTATTAATTTTATCTTGCATGGAATTGCTGGTATACTGTTTTACATAAGGATAACCCAGAAACAGAGCTGCTGCAACAGTCATTATAAGCAGGGTTTTGAGTAAGCAACCATTCATTTTGCGAGGGAAAATTGATTGATAATTAAGAGCCCTCAAGATAATATTAAGCCACTTATTTTACAAATCATAAATCAATTCAGACAATCCAAATGGCAGAAATTACAAAAATTAATGCGCGAGAAATTCTTGATTCACGCGGCAACCCAACTGTTGAAGCAGAAGTTTATTTATCTGATGGCTCATCAGGAATTGCTTCGGTGCCAAGCGGTGCTTCAACTGGTAGTTTAGAAGCTGTCGAGCTTCGTGATGGTGATGCTAAAAGATATTTGGGTAAAGGAGTTTTAAAGGCAGTTGAAAATGTTAATGACAAAATTGCCGCAGCTTTAATTGGAATGGACTCAGAAGATCAAGAAGAAATTGATGCAGCAATGATTAAACTTGATGGCACAGAAAATAAAAGCAATCTGGGTGCCAATGCAATTCTAGCAGTCTCATTAGCCAACGCTTCAGCAGCAGCCAACTCACTTGGTCTACCACTTTATTATTATATTGGTGGTGATGAGGCTTTAACAACACCAACACCGATGATGAATATTATCAATGGCGGCGCTCATGCTGATAACAAAATTGATATTCAAGAATTTATGATTATGCCGATCTCAGCAACATCAATTACTGAAGCTGTTCGCATGGGCGCAGAAGTTTTTCATCATTTAAAAGCGTTATTAAAAAAAGATGGTTTTTCCACCAATGTTGGCGATGAAGGCGGGTTTGCACCAAATTTTAATTCAACAAACCAAGCTTTGGATTATGTTTCTAAGGCGGTAAATCAAGCTGGGTATAATTTAGGAACTGACATTGTTTTAGCCCTAGATGCCGCTTCAACTGAATTTTATAAAGACAAAAAATATAATTTAGTTGGTGAAAATAAAATTTTAGGTAGCGATGAATTGATTAAATACTATGAAAATTTAATTAATAATTATCCAATTTCTTCTATCGAAGATGCTTGTTCTGAATCTGATTTTGAAGGATGGAAAAATATTACTTTAGCTTTAGGAAATAAAGTTCAGCTGGTTGGTGACGATTTATTTGTTACTAATCCACAAATTTTACAAAAAGGTATTGATGAAAAAATGGCTAATGCAATTCTAATCAAACCCAATCAAATCGGCACTCTTACTGAAACCCTGCAAGCAATTGAGATTGCCAAAACTAACGGTTATAACACGATTATTTCCCACAGATCAGGCGAAACTGAAGATTCTTATATTGCTCACATCGCTATCGGAACCAACGCTGGTCAAATTAAAACTGGCTCACTTTGCAGATCTGATCGGATTGCAAAATACAACGAGCTAATTCGCATTGATGAATATTTAGGATTGAGTGCGGTTTATGCTGGTCGAAGTATTTTTAAATAATCTTCCAGATCAAAAAGTAATGAAATTTCTACTCAAAAAATCCTCAGAAATATCAATTTTTAGTTGTTCAGAGATTCCTATAATCCAGTTTTCATTTGGATTGAGCCATAATTAACGCCTTCTAATCAAAATCTCTTTTTGTGGCATTGGGATTTCAATATTATTTTCTTTAAACCTTTCAAGAATTTTTATTATCACATCATTTTTGGCACTCATTCTGCCCATTGCAATATCGCCAACCCAAAAATAAATCGTGAGGCTAATTGAGTTTTCCAAAAGGCTGTCAACATAGCATTCAGCTTCAGGATATTTTAGACATCTAGGGTGTTCATTAGCGGATTGCAAAATAATTTCTTGGGCTTTTCTAATATCAGAATCATAAGCGATATGAATTTTGATTTCGATGCGCACCCGATGATTGTTGAAGGTCCAATTGGTAACTTTGTTGGTAATAAAATCTTCATTTGGCACCATAATTTCTTTGCCATCCATAGCTTCAATCAAGGTATAACGCCCACCAAAATGAGTGATGGTGCCATATATATTACCATTGTCAAGTTCAACGATATCACCAATTTCCACTGATTTTTCCATCAACAAAATTATGCCGCTGATAAAATTGGAAGCGATTTTTTGTAAACCAAAACCAATACCTACACCGATAGCACCGCCAATGACGGTGAAGGTTGTCATATCAACACCAAAGACACGAAGAATGATGATAAAGACAATGAAATAAACCAAAATATCAATGACTTTAGTGATGATTCCTTTAGTGCTCGCTTTTAAATCTGCTTTACCAGCAAAATAGGCTTTAGTTTTTCTAGAGATAACACCAAAACTCCAGAACACCACCGAAAGAACAACAAAAGCTTGAATCACGGTGTAAATTGACATACGAACTTTGCCAATTGAAATTGCAAAGCTATCCAAAAAGAGAACGGTTGTCTCAAACAAACCAAAAATATTGAGGACAATAGCGGGAATTAAAAAGAAGCCGACTAAATTAGCGATCAGATTGCTGTTAAATAATATTCTTAAAAAACGCAAAAAGATGAAAAGAATCAGCAGTTGGACAGTAGTTTGAAATAGAAAACTATCTTTAAAAAAGTTAGCAAAAATAACTGCGCCAAGCGATAAGGAAATAATCATCAAAAGCGGCAAAAGCAATGGCAGCAAGTATTGGCAAACTAGATCAGTTGGTTTTTTATTGTGATGATGATTTAAAAAACAAACTTTTTTGATTAGCTTGTGGCATAAAATTGCGACTATACAGCAAGAAATTATTGAGATTGATTGCCAGTAGAAACTGGCAGTGGTGAAGGCTTTTTCGAGATTATCAACAATATTATCTAAAAATTTTTCATAGCTGACCATATCGTTTTATTTTTTGTTATTAATAAAAGAAGCTCTGAACAACTAAAACAATGTTTTAGAAAAATTGATCTTTCTGGTCTATTTTGGCATAAATTCCATTATTTTTGGTGAAATATGGAAATATTCCACCAAAAAGTAATGAAATTTCTACTCAAAAAATCCTCAGAAATATCAATTTTTAGTTGTTCAGAGGTTCCTTAAAACTATTCTCCTTGTCCTGAACTGTATCCAGGTTTGCCGTTAAATAAATATAAGCCTTCATATTTAATAAAATCAACTTGATGATTTACAAACATATTTAAAACTTCAATCAAGTCTTGGTGACTCACAGTTTTATTTTGATCGATAATATCGTTACTGTTTTTTCCAGTAATTTTTTTGCCGATAAAGCGTAAAATTGTTTGACCTTTTGGATAATTTGGCTGGTTATGTTTGTCAATTTGTGGCCACATTACTAGACCTTTGGCAGTGATCATTTTGATTTCAAATTTCTCACTTTCCATAGTTTTTATTTTAGCAAGTAACGCATCAAATTCATCTTGCCAATCAACAAATAAATCAAAACCAATCAGAGATTTATGAACCCCCATCGTTTGCTGACGCAAACTTGATTCCCCTACTAAACAGGAAGAACCTGACTCCACAGCTTCATCATTAGTTTTGCGATCAGTTTCAACATTTTTAAAATCCGCTTTTGGAAGTTCTTTTGGCTCTTCACCAAGATTTGCAATTACTGCCTCGGCAAACTCTTTGGTTCCCAATTTCTTCTGGCTAGTTTTTTCGTTGTAAATATCTGGCGTGTGCAAACCATCTTCAATTGTTTTGAAAACTGCATTACGAATTTTATTGGCAATATCGGCTTGACCAAGATGAACGAGCATCATAACTGCCGCCTGAATTAAACCGGTTGGATTAGCAATATTTTGCCCAGCAATATCTGGGGCTGATCCGTGGATTGCTTCAAACATCGCAAATTCTTTTCCAATATTTGCTGATCCAGCTAAACCAACTGAACCAGAAATTTCAGCAGCAACATCAGAAATAATATCGCCATATAAATTAAGTGTGACAATAACATCAAAAATTTCTGGCTTAGCGGCAAGCCTTGCAGTTCCTATGTCGATGATATAGTGATCATTTTGAATTTGCGGATATTCTTTAGCGATTTGATTGAAAACTTCGTGAAACATTCCGTCAGCTAGTTTCATAATGTTGTCCTTAGAAAAGCAGCTAACTTTTTTGCGGTTATTTTTAATTGCATATTCAAAAGCATAGCGAACAATTTTTTCGCAACCGTCGCGAGTGATGATTTTCAAGCATTGGTAAGATTGCACAGTTTGGCGATGCTCAATACCAATGTATAAATCTTCTTCATTCTCACGCACCACAACCACATCCATTTTTGGATGTTTTGTAGCAACAAAAGGATAAAATGAGGAAACGGGGCGAACATTGGCGTAAAGACCTAATTTTTTTCTGATGGTAACATTTAAACTTTTATAACCACCGCCTTGAGGTGTTGTGATTGGGGCTTTAAGCAAGACTTTGGTATTATTTAATTCTTCCCAAGCAGATGGCATTAAGCCTGAATTAAAGCCTTTTTCATAAATATTTTTACCAACTTCAATAATATTAAAAGTAAGCCTAGCTTTTGCTTCTTTTAAGATATGTAAAGTAGCTTCCATAATTTCAGGGCCAATTCCATCACCAAAAGCAATGGTGACTGGAGTTGTTTTTTGAGGCATAATATAAAAGATAAGCAATTATTGATTGGAATAATAAAGGGACCTCTGAACAACTAAAACAATGTTTTAGAAAAATTGATCTTTCTGGTCTTTTTTGGCATAAATTCCATTATTTTTGGTGAAATATGGACATATTCCACCAAAAAGTAATGAAATTTCTACTCAAAAAATCCTCAGAAATATCAATTTTTAGTTGTTCAGAGGTTCCTTAAAGCATTCTTTTTAAAATATTATTCGCCGCTTTATCAAAAAAGTGATGCTTGACTACCCCAAAAATGTGCAGACCCAAGACTGCCAATAAAGTAAAGCCAAGAAACTCATGAGCAGCAGCGCAAAATTTTCCCAAATCAGGATTTTCACTAACAAGCATTGGCAACTTTAAGCCAAATAAATGGACAGGATAACCAAAATAATTTGACATCAAATATCCGCTTAGGGGCATTAGAATCATCAAAACATAAAGCGTCATATGCACAAGGTGAGATAAGACTTGTGTCAAAAGATTTATAGAGTCAGGCAGTGGAGGAGCTGATCTTTGTATTCTCACAACAATTCTAATTACGATTAAAAACAAAACTAAGACACCAAAAGATTTGTGTAAATCGTAAATAAACATTCGATTGGATGAATCTTTGCCGAGAAGTTCAGTCATATAAAATCCCAGCCCCAAAAGCCCGATTATTATAACCGCCATTGTCCAATGGATAATTTTCATCAATGGATGATATTCTTGATCGCGCATATTGTTTTTGGTGTGTTGATGAAGTTAAATTATTGGATAATTTCTAGCATTAAAGAGTTGATAATGCCACCATTCTTGTTGATAAAAATCCCAGCCAGCACTCATCATTATGCCAAATAAAATATAACGATTTTTTTGCGCTTCCGCCGAAATAGCCGTTGAACCATGCCTTGCCAAATCAGTAAAATTATCAAAATCCGTTCCCATATCCAATTCTTTTCCAGCCAAATCAATTAAAGTTAGATCAACCGCAACACCTCTGCAATGTGGTATTGAGCCAGTTTGTGGGTTAGAAACAAAACCGCCATCAGGAAATTTATTGAATAAAAATTCTTGGGCGGCAATTGGACGAAAAGTGTCAAAGAGTTTAAATCTATAACCTTGAATTTTGGCGAGCTCAATTGCTTTGGTCAAACATTTTGCCGCATCAGAGTGCAAAAGGCTGTGGGGTTGATCATAAAATTTTTCTCCCACAACATTATTAGTGGTGGCATATCTAATTTCTAGCTCAATATCAAAGCCAGTTTCTTTATTAATTTCTATAAGATTTTTCATTTCAATTAGTATTAGCTCAATTTAGTTTTGATCGGTTCAATGCAGCTAAACGATGAGGGAGCCACCCAGTCGCCAGCTTTCAATGCCGATTTGTTGTTGCTGGTTGTCAGAGCAAAATATGATCCGCCATTAATATCCGTTAGCTCTTTCCAAAAATTATTATTATGAGTGAGAACAAAAAATTGTTTAATTTTACCACCGTTTTGGCAATCATCAATTAGTTGTTTTGTTAGTTGTGCAACCACCAACAATGTGGCATCATCCAAGCTGGAAATTGGATCATCAAGCACTACCACCCGATCATTGGCAGCTTCATCTTGATCAAAACCACCCTTGGTGAGGTGATAAAAATAAAGAAAAGTAATTAGTGTCTTTTCGCCCTCGCTCAGTGTTTTTCGGGCATCATCACCATTCTGGCGGATAATTTTATAGCTGGATTTATCTTCTCCCTCCGCGAGAAAAAAGTTGGCAAAACCAACATCAGCAAGCACTTGGTTAATTGTGTTGATAGCAGGTTTAATGCTGGTAATTTTTGCTTCCAATGCGTTAATTTGACTTTTTAGATCTCTGATTTTTTGTTTAATTAGCCTTTCATTTTTTTGTAAATCTTCAATCGCCATTTTAATATTGTGCCGATCTTTATTGTGGTTTTGATAAGTATCTTGTGCCTCGGCGGCGATAAAATTCCAAATCTGATTAGTGAGTAAATCTTTTTCTTTTTTAAGATTGTTAATCAGGTCATTATGCTCAGAGGTATTTAAGATTGCTTGATCAATCAGTTTTTGCAGCTCTTCAATATTTTTTATCAGACTATCTAACTCGATTTTTAAAGATGGTTCTTTGATTTTGTTATTGATGGTTAAAAGATTTTTTTCAAAGGTTGTTTGAATGATGTTTTTTAATTTATTAATCTCATCAAGATTAATAAATTGGTGATCTAAGGTTTGATATTGGCAGATTTTTTCTAACAACAATACCCCTTCCAAATAGTATTTGTCTCGCGCAAGATTTAACTCGACAATTTTTTGACGGTAACTTTCATCAAAATATTGGTCGAGCTGTTGCCTAAAATCATCAGTAATACTTTGCTGACAAAAAGGGCAGTTTTGATTGTTAATCTTAAAATAATTCACCCCATTTTTAACCCAATCACTATTTTGCAGATTAGCAATTAGCCCAGCAATATCAACATTGCTTTTGCCAATGATAATTTCTGCAAAAATTGAGTTTTGTTCTAAATTAATAAAATTTGGTGCTAAAAATTTTGTAATTTCAGAAGCTTTTTTGGCCTTATCATTGAAGATGGTTTGAGATTTTGCTTCCAATTCTCGATAGGTAAGAGTGGCTTGGTTGATTGATAATCGACATAAAATCGATATTTTTTCAGCAAACTTCTCTTTAGTTTTGTAGTTTTTAAAAGCCCCCGAAAATGCCTCCTCATATTTTTTGTAAATTCCCTCCCAACATTTTATTTCTTTAAAATGCTTTTCTAACTTTTCCAAATCGTTGTTTTTAATAATAATTTCGGATTGATATTTTTGTAACTCCGCTTCTCTCAAGCCAATTTCCTTTTGCCTAAGAGCAATATTTTCAATTTCAGAAATATTATGCTCACCTAAATTAAAAATACCTTTTATGTCACTTGATTGACCAAAGTTTTGATGAACAAATCGGCGATTATAAACCAGCACTTCAAGAGGTCTTTGTTGCCAACTTATATTGCAGCTGGGATATTGAGAAATATTAGAAAGAACATTGGCAATGGTGGTTTTGCCAGTGCTATTTTTTCCGTAAATAAAATTGATTTTTTGGGGCTCAAACTCAATGCCTTGGCTATCGAAGCTGGCAAAGTTTTTTATGGATATTCTAGTGATAGGAGGCAACATATTAAAACGGCTTTAAGATGACCAGAAAGACAATAACAACCATTAAAACAGCAGGCACTTCGTTAATAATTCGATAAAATTTTTGGCTATGTATATTTTTTCCCAATTCAAAATTTTTTCGCCATCTGGATAAAAAGCCATTAAATCCAGCTAGTGCCAGCACCAAAGTGATTTTTAAATGCAGCCATCCACCCTCAATTCCAACTAAATGAATCAACCAAAAACCAAAAACAAAACTCAAAATCATTGCTGGATTAATGATGATTCTCAGTAATTTTTTTTCCATTATTTGTAAAGTTTTATCCAGCTCACCGCCAATTTTGGCGTTAGTATGATAAACAAATAAGCGTGGCAAATAAAGCATTCCACACATCCAAGCGATGACAAAAATTATATGGAGAGATTTGATGATCGGATAAATATTTTCCATTTTGTTTAATCTAATTCATATTCACTTTGCCAATCTTTTTGATCAGAAAAATTTGGTTGATTCTCTTTATACAAGATAAAATTTTCAATCGCCAAAACATCCATACCGGTTCTCATAAAGCATTTGTAAGAATCTTCTGGGCTGCAAACAATTGGTTCGCCACGCACATTAAAAGAAGTGTTGATTAAAACTGAACAGCCAGTTTGGGCTTTAAATTTTTGCAGCAAATCATAAAATTTTGGATTGGTATCACTTTGAATTGTCTGAATACGCGCTGAATAATCAACATGAGTGACAGCTGGCAATTGAGATCTGGCAATGTTTAATTTTTCAATTCCAAATAATTTTTCTTCCTCAGCAGTTATTTTTTTACGCAAAGATTCTTGCACTGGCGCAACAATTAACATATAAGGCGAATCAACATCGGGCATATCAAAATATTTAGTCAAATCCTCACGCAAAACTGCAGGTGCAAAAGGGCGAAAGCTTTCGCGATATTTGATTTTCAGATTCATAATTTTTTGCATATTAGTGCTTCTAGCATCACCAATAATGCTTCGCGTGCCAAGCGCTCTGGGGCCAAATTCCATTCGACCTTGATGCCAACCAACTACCTTTTCTTGAGCTAACTGCTGGGCAACTATTTTAGAAAATTCTTCTGAGTCATTAATTTGTAAATATTTTGCACCAATTTTATCTAAATATTCTTTGACTTGGGCGTTGCTGTATTTGATTCCTAAATACGAACCGCTCATATTATCTTTGCCGGTTTTATAATCGTTTCGAGCATTATTTAAATGTTGATGATAAACCGCAAAAGCCACGCCCAGCGCACCACCCGCATCACCAGAAGCTGGTTGAATAAAAATATTTTCAAAGATATTTTCTTGCAAAATTTTGCCATTCGCCACGCAATTCAAAGCCACCCCACCAGACAAACAAAGATTTTTGCTGCCAGTGATTTTTGCAGCAGTTCGGGCTAGTTTGATCACAATTTCTTCAGTTACTTCTTGAATTGAAGCAGCAATATCCATTTCAAATTCTGAAATTTCACTTTCTTTTTTGCGCGGTTTTTGCCCGAATAAATTGTGAAATTTGCTGTTGGTCATAGTAAGACCAGTTGTATAGTTAAAGTAGCTCATATCAAGCTTGAACGAGCCATCTTCTTTGATATCAATTAAATTTGTCCGAATTAAATTGGCATATTTTGGTTTGCCATAAGGCGCCAAACCCATCAATTTATATTCACCAGAATTGACCTTAAAACCGGTGTAATAGGTGAAAGCGGAGTAGAGCAGCCCAAGAGAGTGCGGAAAAAGAATTTCTTTTAAGAATTTGATTTGATTTTTATCACCATAACCAATTGAAGTTGTCACCCATTCGCCAACGCCATCCATATTTAAAATGGCGGATGATTCAAAAGGTGAAGGATAAAAAGCGCTGGCGGCGTGTGAGCCATGATGTTCGCCAAATAATAATTTGTCGGAGATTTTTTGTTTTAGCTCTTTTAGCCTTTTAGAATCTTCGCGTTTAAAATCTGGATTGTTGGCAATATTTAACTCGACAAATTCTTTAATTAGAGTGTCTTTCAAAAATAATTTTTCTTTGAGCCAAACTGGAATTGCCATTAAAAATGAGCGAAATCCTGAAGGTGTTTCACTCAAATAAGTTTCTAAAAGTCGTTCAAATTTTAAAAATGGTTTGTCATAAAAGCCAATATAGCTTACCTCATCCAAAGTGATTCCTGCTTCACTCAAGCAATATTCAATTGCTTTGCTGGGAAAACTCGGATCATGTTTTTTTCTAGTGAATCTTTCTTCCTGAGCTGCAGCAATAATTTTTTCACCCTTGATCAAACAAGCCGCAGAATCGTGATAGAAACAGGAGATACCAAGGATATACATATTATAGCAAATCACAAAATATAGTTTATAGCAAATTTGATTTGCTATGGGGATCCCCACAGAGTGGGGCGAGGCTTATGCCTCGTAAAAATAAATATTATAGCAAATCACAAAATATAGTTTATAGCAAATTTGATTTGCTATGGGGATCCCCACAAAGTGGGGCGAGGCTTATGCCTCGTAAAAATAAATATTATAGCAAATCACAAAATATAGTTTATAGCAAATTTGATTTGCTATGGG
>CAMDOL010000041.1 GCA_945903615.1 Rickettsia typhi
TTATTGCAGCGCTTTGTGGTTTTGATGTTATTGATTATGACGATAAAAACCAAAAACCGTTACTTTTAAAATTAGCCAATCAAGCGGTTAATCATTATCGCAAAAAAGCAGAAGATGAAAACAATTTGGCTTCAATTGTTGAAAGTAATATTTACACAATTGCCGAAGATATTTATAAACAAATTTCGGAAAAATTAGAATTTAAATCACCTTCATATTTGGCGACAGAAATTGGCAAGCCAAAGCCGTTTTTGGAGCAGCATAATATCACCACAATTGCTGAAAATTGCGTTTCTTTGCAATCGCAATTCGATAGTTTTAGCGCCAAATTTATTTACGAAAATTTTAAAAAAGCCTGTCACGAAAAATATCGCTTCGATTCTTCTGACGAAGTTAGATTTGCCTATCTTTTAGAAAATGATAACGCGGTTAAATGCTGGCTGAAACCAGCTCATAAGCAGTTTGAAGGCTTATTTTACAAAAAAGAATCAGAAAATATTCCATCTAATTACGAACCCGATTTTGTCGTTGAATTGGCAAATAAAATTATTTTGGTGGAAGTGAAACCAGAAAATGAAATGCGCGATTTAAATGTTTTAGCAAAAAAACAAACGGCAGAAAAATTTTGCGAATTAATAAGTGAAAATATTGGCAAATTTGAAATTGCCAAACCTTGGCGTTACATTATTGTTGCAACTAACCGAATTAAAATTACTGCCACAATTGATGTTTTGTTGGGATAGACACCTAAGGAACTGTGAAATATCTCCTCACCATAATGACCGAACACAATATTTTTTATTATCAAAATTTGATGCAAGAAATCAGAGAGGCAATTGAAGAGAAGAGGTTTGGTGAGCTTCAATAGCCTATTAGAAGACTTTAATCCTACCTTTTGGCTTTTAATCTGCGTCGTTATTAAATTTTGTCTCGCCTTTGTATGTCAGTATTCAGGGCACCTTGAAAAAATTCTAATTTTTTCAAGGTGCCCTTAAGGATTGTTACAAAATATATCAAGGATCATACTATTAAGGAACCTCTGAACAACTAAATAGTCAATAGAACAAAATATTTTTGAGAATAAAATTAAGAAGAAAATCCGCCTGTATCATAAGATAAACTTGTGGTATAAATAGTTAAAACTTGAAAATAAAAACCAAATCGGCACAATTCCGTCTTTCATTTCTAAACTAAATCAAACCTTTCAATGGCAGTCGTTACAATTAACAACAAAGAAATAACTGTGCCAGATGGCATCACACTTATTCAAGCCTGTGAGATGGCTGATGTAGAGATTCCGCGTTTTTGCTACCATGAAAGATTAGCAATTGCTGGAAATTGTCGGATGTGTTTAGTTGAAGTTGAGGGTGGAGCGCCAAAACCAGTTGCTTCTTGTGCCACACCAGTTGTGGACGGAATGAAAGTCAAAACTGATAGCCCAATGGTTAAAAAAGCACGCGAAGGTGTGATGGAATTTTTACTCGCCAATCACCCTCTCGATTGTCCAATTTGCGACCAAGCTGGCGAGTGCGATTTGCAGGATCAATCAATGGTTTATGGCAAAGCTGATAGTCGCTTCCACGAACATAAACGCGCGGTTAAAGATAAAAATTTAGGCCCGCTCGTTGCCACTGAAATGACTCGCTGCATTCACTGCACTCGTTGTGTGCGATTTATGACTGATGTTGCGGGCGTTGCTGAAATGGGTGCTGTTGGGCGCGGCGAAACTATGGAAATTACCAGCTATTTAGAAAAATCTCTAACTTCAGAATTATCTGGAAATATCATCGATCTTTGCCCTGTTGGGGCTCTCACTTCCAAACCATATGCTTTTAAAGCTCGTAGTTGGGAACTAAATAAAACCGAATCAATTGATGTGATGGATGCTGTTGGCAGCAACATTCGCCTTGATAGCCGTGGTTTAGAAGTGATGAGAATTTTGCCAAGATTAAATGAAGATATCAATGAAGAATGGATTTCTGACAAAACCCGTTTTTGTTATGACGGATTAAAATATCAAAGACTCGATCAGGCTTATATTAAAGAACTAGGGAAATTCAAAGCTGTTTCATTAGATGAGGCTTATCAATTTATTGCCGAAAACTTAAAAGGCTTGCAAGGCAATCAAATCGCTGCTTTGTCTGGCAGACTTTCTGGAGTGGAAGAAATTACCGCACTCAAATTGTTGATGGAAAAATTAGGTTCAAACAATATTGATTGCCGTGAAATTGGCAGTAAAATCAATGCTTTTGATCCAGCATCTTATAGTTTTAACACCACAATTGCTGGTATAGAAAAAGCTGATTCTTGTTTAATAATTGGCACCAACCCAAGAAATGCTGCACCAATTATTAATGCGAGAATTAGAAAAAGATTTTTAACTGGAAAATTGAAAATCGCTACAATTGGCGTGAATGCTGATTTAACTTATAAATATCAAAATTTAGGCAATGAAGCAAAAATTCTTCAAGAAATTTTGGATGGAAAATCTGCTTATAACCAGATTCTAGAAAAATCAGATTATCCAATGTTGATCATTGGCGAAGAAATACTAAATAGAGCTGATGGTGAAATAATTTTAAATTACGCTAAAAAAATCGCTGAAAAATATAAGATGATTAAAAACGATTGGAATGGATTTAATATGCTGCACAACAACGCTTCACTTAACGGTGCTTTGCTAGCTGGATTTGTGAGTTTGGATATTAATTCTGATATGATCTTGGAAAAAGCTCTTAAAGAAGAAATTAAAGCGGTTTATTTGCTTGGAGTTGATGATATTGATTTATCTAGATTAGAAAATTGCTTCGTAATTTATCAAGGTTCTCACGGTGAAAATGGCGTCGAATTTGCTGATGTCATTTTACCAAGCGCTGCTTATACCGAAAAGGAAGTAACATTTGTCAACATTGAAAACAGACCACAATTGACTTCAAGAGCACTTTTTCCGCCTCGTTATGCAAAAGATGATTGGCAAATAATTGTGAATCTATCCAAAGCTCTAAACAAAGATTTGGGTTTAAAATCTATCAATTCAATAAGAGAAATTATGGTAAAAACTAATGCGGTTTTTGCTAATTACAATTCTCCGGCTAAGCATAAATGGATTGATTCAAAGGCTAATTTTGGCGATTTAAATTCCGCTACAAGAATTGCTGCTAAAGATAGTGATTTTTATAACAGCAACATTATTGCCCGCTTGTCGAAAATCTTGAATAACTGCAAAAACGAGTTAGCAAAAACTAACTAAACCATTGATTTACTAACTAACTATTGGACAACTAAATATTGCAAAATAAAAACAGCTGACTATTTTACTTGTTCTTTAAATTTTCCAACTAATCCATTTAATAGCCAATATATCCTAAAAAATATGAGTATCAAAATTCGCCTTTCTCGTGGCGGTAGAAAAAATCTTCCATTTTATAGCATCGTCGCTACTAACTCCACATCACCAAGAGACAGCAAGTTCCTTGAAAAACTTGGCACTTTCAACCCTCTTTTAAAAGGTGATTCTGCAACAAGAGTAGTGTTGAACAAAGAAAGAGTTGAGTATTGGCTTTCTGTAGGAGCACAACCATCCGAACGCGTTGCTATTTTCTTGATCAATCTAGGTGTTAAAGGTGCTGAAAAATACAAGCCAACTTTCACTCCAAAAGCAAAAGGCACTGGCGCCAAGAAAAAAGCTCTAGAAATTATTGCCAAAGCTAAAGAAGCTGAAGCTGCAAAAGCTAAAAAAGAAGCCGAAGAATCTGCCGCTAGAGTTGCAGCCGCAGAAGCTGCAAATACTGAAGCTGCAAATACTGAAGAGGCAGCTGCATAACTTAGTAGTAAGTAGTAAGTGGTAAGCAAACTTCTGACTTACCGCTTACAAATTACAACTTACAACCCGACTATGATATTTCTATATCAATTCCTCTCCATTGTCCTATCTCCTCTTATCAATCTTTATCTCGCTTTTAGAAAATTAAAAAAAAAGGAGGATATTTTTCGTTTTCCTGAGCGTTTTGGCTATAGCAATACCAATCGACCAAACGGCTTTTTAATTTGGCTACATTCAGCCAGTGTTGGTGAATCTAAATCAGCTTTGACTTTGGTAGAGGCACTTTTAGAAAAATATCCTCTGATCAATGTTATCATTACCTCTGGCACCATAACTTCCGCCGCAGAAATTGCTAAAAATTTGCCCCAAAGAACTATTCATCAATACATTCCTGTGGATAAATTTTTTTCGGTTAAAAGATTTTTAAAACATTGGCAGCCAAATTTAGCAATGTTTATTGAGTCAGAATTGTGGCCAAATTTGGTGGTGCAAACTAAAAAATCTGGCTGTCCATTGGTTTTGGTGAATGGCAGAATTTCGGATCGATCTTTTAAACGCTGGAAAATTCTTCATAAATTTGGATTTAATTTACTCAAAAACTTTTCAATATGTTTTGCCCAAAGCCAAATTGATCAACAAAAATTTATTGGGCTTGGAATCAAAAATGTCCATTTTATTGGAAATCTCAAAGCCTCGTCTTTATTGCTTAAAATTGACCAAGAGCAGCTAGAAAAATTACAACAACAAATTGGCACTAGAAAATTCTGGCTAGCGGCAAGCACTCATAAAAACGAAGAAGAAATCATTATTCGCACCCATCAAAAACTCAAAGAATATTTCCCAGACTTATTAAGCATAATTGCTCCACGACATCCCAATCGATTGGAAGAAATCGTCAAACTGATTCCCAAAAATCTAAAAACTGCCATTCGCAGCCAAAATCAATCAATCAATAATTGTGAAATTTATTTGGCAGATACTTTGGGTGAGCTTGGAACTTTTTATTCTTTAAGCAAAATTTCATTAATCGGCGGATCAATGGTTGAGAATATTGGCGGGCATAATCCTTTTGAAGCCCTACAACTTGGATCGGTTATTTTATCAGGAATTTATGTCAAAAATTTCCAAGAAGTTTATCAGGATTTAAAAAATTCTGGTTCGTGCGTTATGGTGAAAAATGAAGCGGAATTATTGTTTTATTTACTCAAAATGATGAAAGATAAAAATTATTATGCATCTCTAAAGGAAAATATCACCAATCAACAAAGCAATAACCAAGAGGTTGCGCATAGTATTTTAAAAATAATTTCCGATCGAGTTGATATAATGCCAAGCACTATCTTTAATTGAACTTTTAGGAAAAATATTTTGTTTGAGTTTAGTTAGTAATTTAATAACCTATTTCCTTGATCAATAAAAATTAGTTTAATTATGAAAAAAATATTAGTAAAAAATCCAGTCGTAGAGCTTGATGGCGATGAAATGACCAGAGTAATTTGGAAGTTTATTAAGGAAAAATTAATCACTCCTTATTTAGATTTGGATATTAAATATTTTGATTTGGGCGTGCAAAATCGAGATTTCACTAATGACCAAATTACTATTGATGCCGCAAATGCCATTAAACAATATGGGGTTGGCATTAAATGTGCTACAATCACACCAGACGAGGCGCGTCAAAAAGAATTTAATTTGAAGGAAATTTGGAAATCACCAAATGGAACGATTAGAAATATTTTAGATGGAACGGTTTTTCGTGAGCCAATTGTTTGTAGTAATGTGCCCAGAATCGTTTCCAACTGGACTTCGCCGATTATTGTTGGTCGTCATGCATTTGGTGATCAGTATAAAGCTACAGATTTTATAGTTCCCGGTGCTGGCAAATTGACAATAAAATTTGCGGGTGTTGATGGAAAAATAATTGAGCGTGAAGTCTTCGAGTTTAAGAGTTCAGGAGTTGCGATGGCAATGTATAATGTTGATGAATCAATTCGCGGTTTTGCTAATTCTTGCTTCAACGTTGCGTTGCAAAAAGGTTGGCCGCTTTATTTATCGACTAAAAATACCATCTTAAAAAAATATGATAATCGCTTTAAAGAAATTTTTGCCGAGATTTATGAAGCTCAGTTTAAAGATAAATTTGCTGCTAAAAAAATTGTCTACGAACACCGCTTAATTGACGATATGGTTGCCTCCGCACTAAAATGGAGTGGCAGTTTTGTCTGGGCTTGCAAAAATTATGATGGCGATGTGCAGTCGGATTCAGTGGCGCAAGGCTTTGGATCATTGGGCTTGATGACCTCAGTTCTAATTACTCCCGATGGAGAAATTATGGAAGCCGAAGCTGCACACGGAACAGTGACTCGTCATTTTCGCGATCATCAGCAAGGCAAACCAACCTCTACCAACCCAATTGCATCAATCTTCGCTTGGACTCGCGGTTTAGAATTTCGTGGTAAAAAAGACGACAATCAAGATCTAATAAGTTTTTGTCACACTTTAGAAAAAGTTTGCTTGGAAACTGTTGAAAGCGGCAAAATGACTAAGGATTTAGCAGTTTGTATTTATGGCAATAAAGTTGAACACGGCAAACATTATCTTTATACCGAAGAATTTTTGGATGCGATTGATCAGAATTTGCAGAAGAAATTTTAACGGTACACAAAATTATAATCCGCGCGTATCATCAAAAAACTGGCGAAGCGAGGTTTGTTATCTTTGGTTTTTCCATAATATTTATAAGTGATGATTGAACCAATCGCTGGCGGGTTTTTTCTGGTTGAATCGCTAAAGCCGCTACCAATTTTGAATTTGATTCCTTCTTCATTTTCAACCAAAATTGCACCCATCATTCCTTGAAATTTTTTTTTGCCAGAAATGATTTTTAAAACTCTGGCTTCGGCATCGAGATAAGTTTTTAGCTTTAGCAGATCATCATTACGAGTGTTTTTATATAAGGCATCTTTGCGATGCAAAACCAAACCCTCACCCCCGTTTTTTGTAACTTCATTCAAACTTTTCATCAAAGTTTTTTGATCAGAAATTGTAGATTGTTCAATCACTTTTAAATAAGTTGAGTGAGATTTGACAACTAAATCTTGCATTGATTGCAATCTTTCTTTGAAAGTGCCTTGGTGCTTTGGCATATCAAAAAGCATTAAATGAATTTTTTGCCAGCCCATATCATCATCAGAATCGTTGCGTATAATTGCTAAAGTCTCCTCAAACTTACCACGATCAATCCACAATTCACCTTCAAAAACTTCACTGGGAAAATCCTTAGTGAACCATTCTGGAGCATTATAAATATTTCCTTCCTTAGAAATTAAATTTTTTCCATCCCAATATCCACGCAGCCCGTCGAGTTTTTCGCTGACAAAATAATTGTCCAAATCAATATCGGGGTGATAAATATTTGCCAGTTGAATTGGTGGCGGGCTAGCAATGACAAAGCTTGGGTTAAGTGCGATGAGAAAAAAAATTAGTTTGAGTTTTGACATTGTGGTTTGTAAGGATTGGTATGAATTTGTTTTATACCAAATCCCATCTTAAATTCGTCATTTAAGCAAAGTATTTTTGAGGAAAAATTGCGACGAAGA
Organism: Rickettsia typhi; assembly: GCA_945903615.1. Lineage (GTDB taxonomy): Bacteria > Pseudomonadota > Alphaproteobacteria > Rickettsiales > UBA1997 > JAJTCH01. The sequence goes on from CAMDOL010000041.1 coordinate 7,423, forward strand.
ATGCAAGAAGCAGTAGGCTCTGCCTCTAAATTCTTCAAGCAAATTATGAGTAAAAAGACGAAGCTTAAAGACGAATTTAAGATGGGATTTGGTATCAGAACCTATCTTGAGGGCGCCTTGAAAAAATTAGGGAAAAAGCTTTATATTCGGTGATAGGGATGATTATTGATGATGGTGTAAGCGCGATAAATTTGTTCGGTCAAAAAACTGCGGATCATCAGGTGTGGAAAAGTCATTTTGCTGAAAGACAAAACCAAATCAGCGCGCTTTTTTAACTCCTCAGAAAGCCCATCCGCACCACCAATTATAAAGGCTAAATTACTATTTCCTAAATTAGCAAAATTTTGAATAGCTCCAGCAAATTCAGGGCTAGAAAGCGTTTTACCTTTCTCATCCAAAGCAATAATTTTTGCTGAAGCCAAAACATTTGCCAACAACAACTCCGCTTCTTTAGCTTTCAAAACCTCACCTTGAAAATTGCCTTTGGTTTCCAATTCTTTTAATTCTAATTTCCATGGTAATCTTTTTTTATATTTCAAAAATAGCTCCAAATTGGCGTCGTTCTTAGCAAATTTGCCCATCGAAATAATCGTTATTTTCATTTTTATTAAGAGTAGATTTTAATTTAGCGAAAATTAATATGGCGCTTTCATTCAAAAAACCAAGCAATATGACACATTCAATAAAAACTGGGATTTATCCAGGAACTTTTGATCCAATTACTTTTGGGCACTTAGATATTATTAAAAGAGCTTTAAAAATCGTTGATCGTTTAGTAATTGCGGTTGCCAAAGATAGTTCTAAAAATCCAATATTTTCAGTATCAGAGAGATTAAAATTAATTGAGCAGGAAGTTGCAAACATTAATCAGGATAAAATTATTGAGGTGGTTAGTTTTGAAGGATTGCTCATTGATTTTGCTCACCAAAAAAACTCTGACATTATAATTCGTGGTCTGCGCGCTGTTTCAGATTTTGAATATGAATTTCAAATGTTTGGAATGAACTCCAAACTCAATCCTTTCATTCAAACAATTTTTCTGCCCGCTTCTGAATCAACTCATTTTATCGCTTCACGCTTAGTCAAAGAAGTGGCAAGGCTTGGTGGCAATGTCTCCAATTTTGTTTCTAAAAATGTTGAGCAAGAGTTGCATAAAATTTTTAAAAGATGAATCAGCAAAAGAAAATTATACCATTTCCAATCTTAAATTCATTATTTAAGCAAAGTATTTTTGAGGAAAAATTGCGACGAAGAATGCAAGAGGCAGTAGGCTCTGCCTCTAAATTCTTCAAGCAAATTTTTACCACAAACTTTGTTTGCAACTCATTAAGATTAGAAAAATAAAAAATTATGAGTAAAAAGACGAAGCTTAAAGATGAATTTAAGATTGGAAATGGTATTATCTGGGTTTTAAGTGATGATCGCCCCGGCAACTATTTGCAAGCGATTGGTCTTGCAGAAAAAATCGCTGAAATTTCTCCCTCCACTACTCAAATCAAAAAAATTAATTATAATTTTTGTGCTAGATTGCCTAATTTTCTCAAGATTGATGGAATGATGGGAATTGATGAGTCATCCAAAATTTCTCTTCTGGATAAATTTTTCTCAGATTTCAGCCTGCGCAAAAATGACACGCCAAACATCATTATCTCTGCCGGCAGAAAAACTGCTCCAATTGCAGCTTTTTTAAAAAATTATTATCAGGCTTTTGCTATTCAAATAATGAATCCAAATTGGAATTTTGCAAAATTTGATGTGGTAGTTTTGCCAAGTCACGATAAGAAAAATAAATATGACAATGTAATAAGAATGACTGGTTCACTGACTAGAATTGATGATGAGCTTTTGAAAACTGAATATCAAAAATTTAGCAATGTGCTGCAAAAAATTAGTTCACCAAAAATTGCCTTGTTGGTTGGCGGCTCTTCAAAAAAAGGAAAATTTACCAATCAAACTGCTGAAGCTTTAGGCAAAATAGTAAGCAACATAACCAAACAAATGAATGGCAATCTTTTGGTTTTAAATAGCAGAAGAACTGGCGAAGAAATTACTGAAATATTGGATCAGAATTTGGATTGTCCTAAAAAAATTTTTAAATGGAAAAATCAAGATTGGCAAAATCCTTATTTTGCAGTTTTGCAGGCGGCAGATTTTATAATCGCCACTGGCGACTCCATCTCAATGTGTTCAGAAATTTGCTCTCTTGGCAAACCAGTTTATATTTTTAATCCGCCAGAAATTTGCTCATCTAAACATTTAAAATTTCATCAAGATTTATTTGATCAAAGTTTTGCTAAGAAATTGAATGAACAAACTAAAATATTAGAACATTATTCAGCAAAAAAATTAATTGAGACTCACAGAATTGCAAAGCTAATTGTTGGTCGATTTATCTTCTAGATTTATCTTCTAGATTTATCTTCTAGATTTATCTTCTGGGGGCACCTCTAAAAGGGCAGCTCTAAAAAATAGATTGTATTAATATTTCGCGCAAATAGACTTTTTTTTACACTTTATCAAGCAACAAAACAATTCATTAGAATTTGCTAAAACCATTTTTCTCGATCCAAATAAAATCTTTTCGAGCTATTTTAGGCAAATGCTTTTTGCTTTCTCTTCTTCTTTTTTCCTACTCTTCCTGCACTGATCAAGGCTGTATTGAAGCTGAAGATTTTGGTGAATATGAGCAAGAAGTTTTAACCATAAAAGCTAATGCACTTGGTGAGAGTTGCGATTATCACCCAGATCAACCATTGGACGGAATGGATCAAGGCTCAGGATTAAAAACTTGTTTTATTTCTGGCAATATTAATGTTGTAGATGAGAACAACAACACATACACAAGCACAACTGGATGCGCTGGCTTTAGCAATGCGGTAGCCAAAAATCTTTGCATTCAGCAATGTCGCCAAACTTGCATTAATAACAACAGCTCTGACTCCTCTGGGGCCGAACCAGACTGGGTTTCAACCAGCAAAAAACAATCTGGAAAAAATATTGGAGTAACCATCACTCCTGGCGCTAAAATATATATACGGGCTATTGGCAAAATCACTTTAGGCGGAGATAAACCATCCCCAATTTTCACCAAATCAACTGAAAATAGCTTACAATCTAAGAAAAATGATTTTACTGGTCTTTTTGTCGATCTTAAAAGAGGGGTTCCTAAAGATGTAAAATTTAGTGGCAAGTTAACATATGATAGCTCATCATCTGCGTGGGGTGGAGATATTAGCTCTACTGACAGTGCTGAAAAAGCTCGAGCATTTAATGGGGCAAGACGCCTAGTTGCATACACCATTCCTCATCCTGCTGATTATCGCTTTGATACCTCGCAAGCTTCAGAAATTGCGGGCACTCAAGGCACGCCACTCTTCGCCGATGACAGATTGTGGCAGTGCTCATACACCAATGCCGATCTAAAACAATCATCCTGCCTTAGTCTAGCTTACAACACTACTAATGGTTGGCCAAATACCAACAACATAATAGCGCAAGGCTATTATGGCTTAGACTCAACCAAGCAAAGCTCTAATTTAGGAATGATTGGCGGAATGATTCGCTGGAATAATGATGGGCTGGAAGCATTAAATATTGATCCATTTTCTGTGAGCAAGACAACTTGCGGAACAACTTGCACACCCCTTCCAAGCCCAACAGCTGGAGGCATTATTGGTGATTTAAGCACAACGACCAACGCATCAATTACAAATAGCCAAACTTATGCAGTAAGATTACTTTTTAAAAATCTTGGCTCTGTTGTTGGCACTGATAATTGTAGCTTGGGCGTGACACTAGGAACAACAGCCTTATCGGCCACCTATAAGAATGCTAGCGGCAAGATAACTCAGCCCGCTCAAAATATCACCACCAACAAAACAGGCTGGAGCACTTCTTATATCTCTCTAGAACCAGGCGAAACAATCACATTCGCCGCCAATGCGGCCAATTTCAGCGGCACAAACTGCGGGAAAGTCATCGCCTATCGCCTGATTAAATTACAAGATATAACTATTGGCAAATCTGGTTTTGTAAAATTTACTAGATTAGCTACTTCCGGCAGCAGCGGCACCTGTTATTTAAACGGACGAATTATTAATCCGAAGGGTGATCGCACTGATGATGCGGCCAATGCCTTTGATAATGATTTTTATGAATATGATTCTTTTGCTACCAACCCCTCTACTGACCCAATCAACAATTTAAACATACCAATTTCTAACTCCACAAATCTGGATGCATCTTTTGACAAAACTTGGTCTGAAAAAATATTTGTCAGAAAAGGTCAAGTCATTCGCTTTGATCCATCCAGCTGGAATGGAACATGGTCGACTGGATCTGGAGGAACTAGACAATGCGGAATCGGAACAGTAATGAAAGTTGGTGGCATTGATATGACAACTGAAATTATTGATGATAGGCCAGCATTTTTATGTCGCGGTAACTCCGAAGATCAAATCCCCAAT
>CAMDOL010000042.1 GCA_945903615.1 Rickettsia typhi
GAACTGCTCTTATCAAAAATACCACTTACAGCACTACAATCTCGGGCGCCAAGGCTTTGATTGAAGCGATTAAGGCTTATAAAGAAAAAGGAATGAGTTTGGATGTTGTGGCTTTGCAGGATTTGTAGAATTGAGAAAATCTAACAAAATGAAAGAAAATCATAAATTAGAAGCGTTGATCTATAAAGACATTACAATTTACCAGCCATGCTCATTAGGTGAAGTGCACCACAGAATTGGTAAAGAAATTCCTATAAATAAAGTAAGAAAAATGATTTATAAGCTTTGTTTGTCGGGTGATCTTCAGACAAGGAAAATTAAAATACACTAAATATTCTATAGACCAAAAGTCGTCAAATAAATCAGATTTTCTTAATAAAAGTCTATAGAAATTGGGCAATAGAAAATCCCAAGCCTTGATTTTAAACGCTTCTCTATATCCCAAAAGTCGTCAAATAAATCGTATTTGGTGAATAGAAATCTATAGAAATTGGGTAATAGCAATTTTTAGCCTCGATTTTAAAGGTTTTTTTAAACCAAAATCACAGAATAAAAATTCATCAAAATGACCAACCAAACCTACCAATCAATCTTAAAAAAAACTTACCAAAAATCTCCCAGTGACGAAAGATTGGCGATGACCATTCATCAGCAATTTGGTGTGGCGCTTTGTGTTGCAAGGGTTTTGGCGGGAAAAAATATTAAGAAAGAATTTAATTTTGAAGAGATTGAAAATTTTTTGAATCCAACAATTAAAGCAAGTTTGCCCGATCCATTTACACTTTTGGATATGGATATTGCGGTTGCAAAAATTATTTCGGTGATTAAAAGTGGAAAAAAAATTACCGTTTTTGGGGATTACGATGTTGACGGTGCAACCTCATCAGCACTTTTAAAACGCTTCTTCGCCAGCATTGGTATTGAAATTGATATTTATATTCCTGATCGGATTTTAGAAGGTTATGGCCCAAATGTTGCGGCGTTATTAAATTTGAAAAAGCAGGGAACCGATTTGGTAATCACGGTTGATTGCGGAACGGTGGCATTTGAAGCCTTGGAAGCTGCGCATCAAGCGGGATTAGAAGTAATTGTGATTGATCATCACATCGGCGCCTTTGATAAGCCAAGAGCCATTGCGGTGATTAATCCCAATCGTTTAGATGAAAACTTTCCTCATAAAAATTTAGCCGCAGTTGGAGTTTCATTTTTGTTAGCAGTTGCTGTCAACAAGGCTTTGCGCAATATTGGATTTTATACGCAAAATAATTTATCCGAACCAAATTTGCTCTCATTGCTTGATCTGGTCGCTTTGGGAACAGTTTGTGATGTGATGACTTTAGATGGAGTCAACCGTGCTTTTGTGGCGCAAGGTTTAAAAATTATGAAAAGCCGTGCCAATATTGGTATTAGAGCTTTATGCGATGTGGCAAATTTAGATGAAGAACCTTCCGCTTATCATTTGGGATTTGTGATTGGCCCAAGAATTAACGCGGGAGGAAGGGTTGGAAAGGCAGATTTGGGCGCACGATTATTATCAACTGGCAATGAAGAAGAAGCAAAAAAAATTGCCGCTGATCTCAATATTTACAACAATCAACGCAAAGATATTGAAGTTAATATTTTAGAGGAAGCAAAAAATTCTTTGGAAAAAACCGAGCAAAATCATTCAGTTTTATTAGCCGCTTCTGATAAGTGGCATCAAGGTGTGGTAGGAATTGTGGCGAGCAGAATCAAAGATTTATATAATAAGCCAACTGCGATAATTGCTTTAAAAGACGGCATTGGCAAGGCTTCGTGCCGTTCAATTTTGGGAGTAGATTTTGGTGCGGCAATTATTAAAGCAAAGCTTCTGGGGCTTTTAATTGAAGGTGGAGGACACAAAATGGCGGCGGGTTTTTCAGTTGAACAAAATAAAATTCCCGATCTGCAAAACTTTTTGAACAGCGAATTGTCTGCTGCGGTGGCACTTTCAAACCAAAATAAAATTTCTTATTTTGCTGATGGTTTAGATATTAATTCAGCAAATTTAAATTTAGCTAAAGAGCTTCTAAACCTTGAGCCGTTTGGTGTTGGCAATGCTAAGCCCAGATTTTTAATCAAAGATTTACAAATTGTTGAAGCCAAAATTGTGGGCACCACTGGCAAACATATCAGATGTGTTTTTTCTGCCAAAACCCTTGCAGGCTGGAATGGCAGAATTACCGGATTTGCTTTTAACGCGATGGATAGTGAGTTGGGAGAAGTTCTGATTTCTAAAAACAAAGCAAAACCAATTGCAATTATTGGACAAATTAATATTAATAGGTGGATGGGCAATGAGAATTTGCAAGTGGTAGTTGAGGATTTGGTTTGTTAGATCTTAAGGAACCTCTGAACAACTAAAACATTGTTTTAGAAAAATTGATCTTTCTGGTCTTTTTTGGCATAAATTCCATTATTTTTGGTGAAATATGGAAATATTCCACCAAAAAGTAATGAAATTTCTACTCAAAAAATCCTCAGAAATATCAATTTTTAGTTGTTTAGAGGTTCCTTAAGTGTCTAATTATAATTTAAGATGAACTTTGTTATTAAGCAGATTTTTTTGATAATTTTTAACAAAACTTTATATAAATATGTCTCAAGCAATAATTCTTCGAAAGAAGTTCTAATTATTGCTAATTAATTAATGGCGGGTTATGACAAAAAATATTCTTCTAATTATCACCGGATCAGTTGCGGCTTATAAAAGCCTCGATCTGATTCGTCTTTTAAAAAAATCCAATTATCACATCACGCCAATAATGACCAAAGGCGCAGAGGAGTTTATCACGCCGCTTTTGGTGTCATCAATCGCACAGGAAAAAGTGCTGGATCGGCTATTTTCAATGGAAGATGAAAGTAAAATTGGGCACATAAATTTATCACGACAAAATGATGTGATTTTGATTGCACCAGCGACGGCAGATTTTATTGCCAAAATGGCGAATGGTTTGGCAGATGATTTGGCGTCTTCAGTTGTGCTGGCAGCTAATAAACCAATTTTTATTGCACCCGCAATGAATGAAAAAATGTGGCTTAATGCTCAAACCCAAAAGAATGTACAAATTTTGCGCGAAAATGGTATAAAAATTTTAGAACCAATATCTGATCTTCTGGCTTGTGGTGAATATGGTGTGGGCAAAATGACTGAGCCTTTAGAGATTTTCTCAACTCTTCAAAATTTCTTTAATAATAAAAGAATATTAACTGGAAAAAAAGTGATAATCACCGCTGGCGCAACTTATGAGCCAATTGATCCAGTGCGATTTATTGGCAATTATTCTTCCGGAAAACAAGGCATTGCAATTGCTGAATTGCTTTATGATTTGGGGGCTGATGTTGTTTTGGTAGCGGGAAATATTAGAGAAAATATTAATTTGCCAAAGCAGAATATTGTGCGAGTAAAAACCGCCGCAGATATGTTGAAAGCGGTTGAAAAGAATTTAAAAGCTACCAATATTTTTATTGCTACCGCTGCTGTTGCAGATTTTCGCCCAAAAACAATCGCCAAAGAAAAAATTAAAAAATCTGCAACAAAACCCTTTAAAAATTTAGAGCTGACCCAAAATGTTGATATTCTAAAAACCATCAGCAACCATAAAAATCGCCCTCAAATTGTAGTTGGTTTTGCAGCAGAAAGCTCTGATTTGATAAAAAATGCCAAAGCAAAATTGCAAGCAAAAAACTGTGATTTAGTTTTGGCAAATAATGTTGAAGACGGCGCAGTGTTTGGATCAGATTATAATCAAATAACTTTACTGGATAAAAAAGGCAAATCAGAAAAGTGGGAAAAAATGACCAAAAAAGAAGTGGCAGAAAAGTTGTTAAAAAAACTTACAACTTATAACTTATAGCTGAAGGGCGCCTTGAAAAAATTAGAATTTTTTGTGAAATTTGCAGGAAGAATAATTTTTTAAAACTAGGAGCCATGCCTAGATGCGGATGAGTTTTAAAAAATTTCTCTGACGCCACAAATCTTTGATTTGCAACTACTTCAACTAAAAAATAAATTTTTAGTAAAATTACCAAAAAAGGCAATTTTTCAAGGTGTCATGAAGAATTCCTGAAGAATATTGTTTGGAGGCCAGGGACGGAGTCGAACCGACGATAAAGGCTTTGCAGGCCTCTGCATTACCACTTTGCTACCCGGCCAAGGGAGGAAAGATTGAAAAGATCGTAAAATATAGTGATAAAATTTTTTATTACAACTATCTAAAAAAATGAACAACAAAACACTTTATATTCAAACCATTAAAAACTTACCTGAGCTTGATTCTAAAGAGCTAAAGCCTTATTTACAAAATATTAAACAAGCCAAAGATGAGATTGTTTCGGAGTTAAACAATAATCAAATCGCACCGCTAAATATTGCTTTTCAAAACTCTGATCTAAAAGAGATTCAAGTTTTGGCAGAAAAAATTAATCAGCAATTTGAAAAAGTTGTGGTGCTGGGAGTTGGTGGATCAAGTCTTGGGGGTAAAACTTTAACGGTGATTGCTAAAAAATCTTCCACCAAGATTATGTTTATGGAGTCAATTGATAGCGGTTCTATTGCTCATAATTTAGAAAATTTGAATTTACAAAAAACTTGTTTTTTAGTAATTAGCAAATCGGGCGAAACCATTGAAACCATTTGCCAAACCCTAATTTTGATTGAAAAATTTCGCCAAGAAAATATTGGAAAAAATATTAAAAATTTTAGTCAGAATTTTATTTTCATCACCCAAGATCATCAAAATTCTATTGCTAAAATTGCGAGAGAAATTGGTTCAGAAATTTATTCTCACCCAAAAAATATTGGTGGAAGATTTTCTTATTTAAGCATTGTTGGCTTGCTTCCGGCCGCGATTTGTGGGCTCGATATTTCAGCGATTAGAAATGGTGCCAAGCAAATTTTAGAAAATTTTATTAATCAAGAAATCACCCAAAATAAAGTAGCGCAAATTGCCGCTTATCAACTTTATTTATTCAACCAAGGTTTTCGCAGCAATGTTATTATGCCTTATGTTGATTGCTTAAAGGATTTTACTGATTGGTATCGCCAGCTTTGGGCGGAGTCTCTAGGCAAAAATGGTTTTGGCTCAACGCCCATAAACTCAATGGGAACGGTAGATCAGCATAGTCAGCTGCAACTTTATTTAGATGGTCCTAAAGATAAATTTTTTACTTTTATTACTAACCAAAATCCGCATAACAATTTTTCGGTCATTGATTTTCCTAATTGCCCAACCTTATTTGGTGGAAAAAATCTGAATGAAATTGTTCGTGTTGAACAGGAAAGTACCATTGAAGTTTTGAATCAAAAACATTTGCCTATCAGAGTTTTGGAGTTGGAAAAGCTGGATGAAGCGACGCTGAGCGGACTTATGATGCAGATGTTTTTAGAAACTATAATTATTGCTAAATCAAAAAATATTAATCCATTTGATCAGCCGGCGGTTGAACTGAGAAAAGATTTAGCAAAAAAATATTTGCAAAATTAATGATTACTAAACAATTCACTCATCAAAACTTACTTCTGCTCCTTATTGCCAGCGCGGTTTTTGCTCTTGGATCAGCTTATATCAGCCAATATGTTTTTGGTCTACAGCCTTGCCCATTGTGCTTTTGGCAACGCAAGCCGTTCTTTGCAATTATAATTGTAGCGGTTTTATTTTTAATAATTCCGATGCTGAAAAAATATCAAAAATTAGCAATTCAAATTGCGGTTTTGTTATTGATAATTAATTCTGCAATTGCGTTTTATCATGCTGGGGTTGAGCAGAAATGGTTTAAAGGCTTGGATTCTTGTGCGACAACTTCAATCAATTCCGATAGTTTGGAAGATCTAAAATTAGCTTTAGAAAAAACTCAAGCAGTGCGTTGTGATCAGCCACAATTTATATTTTTGGGGCTTTCAATGGCAGCTTGGAATGTGATTTATTGTTTGGGGTTGGTGTTAATTACCGTCGGTTTTAACCGAAAGATAAAGTTATAAAGTAATGGGCTTTGGCTCACATTTCTCATGTTGGGCTAAAGCCCATTTTGAGATAGTTTTTTAGCCGTCGGTTAAAACCGACGGTAATTGGTAAACACTGAATTTGATGACTATTAGCCAATATTTCCAAAAACGGGAAAAAACTTATCCACAAAATGTTAAAGGCAAATTTCGTAATATCAAAAATTTGACCAATTTAGTTTGTTTGATGATATTTTTTGGAGCGCCTTTTTTAAGATGGAATCGTGGTTTTGTGGCGCCAAATCAAGCAATTCTAATCGATATTCCAAATTCTCGCGGTTATTTTTTCTTCATCGAAATGTGGCCAGAAGAGCTTTACTATTTGGCCGCTCTTTTAATTTTTGCGGCCATTGCTTTGTTTTTTGTCACCTCATTATTTGGAAGAGTTTGGTGTGGCTATTCTTGCCCACAAACAGTTTGGACAGATATCTTTGTAAAGGTTGAAAGATTTTTTCAAGGAGATCGCAACGACCGCATCAAGCTTGATCGCAAAACTTTTTCCCTCCAAAATATTTGGCGAAAAATTGCCACCCACGCAACTTGGATATTAATCTCTCTTATAACTGGGCTTGGCTTTATTAATTATTTTGGTGATGCACCCACGATAATTAAAAATATTTTTGATTTAAACTTAACTTGGTCACAGGGCGGATGGGCTCTAGGAATTGCAGCTTCTACCTATATTATGGCAGGCTTTGCCCGCGAGCAAGTTTGCAATTATATGTGCCCTTATGCACGCTTCCAATCAGCAATGTTTGACCCAGCAACTTTGATAATTTCCTACGATGAGAAGCGTGGCGAGCCGAGAGGAAAACATAAAAAAAATGACAGTTTTGAAAATCGTGGTCATTGTATTGATTGCAAACAATGTGTAGTGGTGTGCCCACAAAATATTGATATTAGAAATGGTTTACAGATGGAGTGCATCGCTTGCGGTTTGTGCGTTGATGCTTGTGATAATGTGATGACACAAATGAATTTGCCCAAAGGTTTGATTCGTTACGAAACGCAGCTGAACCTTGAAAATCTTGATCCAAATAAAAAAACCAAATTCAAATTTCTACGCCCCAAAACTTTTTATTATTCGACAATTTTATTGATTGTTGGCGGCTTAATCACTTTTAATCTATCCGCAAAACTACCATTAAAAGCCGATATCCTGCCTGACCGCAACCCAATGTTTGTAATGCTTTCTAATGGCAATGTTAGAAATGGTTATACAATTAAAATTTCTAATAAAACTTTTGAAGATAAATCTTATAAATTAAAAATTGAACACATCAAATATTCAGAAATTAAAGTTGCAGGAACTGAGGATGTAAGCATTGAGAATTTGCCAGTTAAAGCTGGAGAAGTGTCTAGTTTTAAGGTTTATTTGAGTGCCGATAGTGAGGATTTGCAAGATTCAAAAGGTAGAAATGAAGTTGAATTTGTGATTATTGACAATAAGACTAATGAAGAAGTTGAGGTTGGTAGTGTGTTTATGAGTAAAGGGCACCTGTAAAAATTTTATTCAAATAATAAAAAAATGAAAAATATATTAACCTATCGTGGTATCACCCCCACTATTGATCCATCATCATTTGTTGCTTCTACTGCAATTATTTCTGGCGATACGGTGATTGGTAAAAATGTTGGAATTTGGTTTGGCTGCGTTATCAGAGGTGATGTGGCACAAATTAGAATTGGCGATGACACCAACATTCAAGACAACTCCGTGATTCATGTCACCCGTGCCAATCATATTCAAAATAAAACCAGTGATGCTGGAGGACCAACCATCATTGGCAAAGGCGTGACTATTGGGCATTCTGCCATCATTCACGCTTGCATTATTGAGGATTATGCGTTTATTGGTATGGGTTCAATTGTAATGGATTTGGCTCGAGTTGAACAATATGGAATGCTGGCTGCTGGCGCAGTTTTGACGCCGGGGAAGGTTGTAAAATCTGGGCAAATTTGGGCTGGAAATCCTGCAAAATATTTCCGTGATTTAACTGAGGTAGAAAAAAATTATATTACAACTTCAGCAAAAAATTATATTGAATTGATGAGAGAATATAAGCAATAATTTATAAGTGGTAAGGGAACTTCTAAAATTCTAATTTTTTCAAGGTGCCCTTAAGGAACCTCTGAACAACTAAAACATTGTTTTAGTTGTTCAGAGGTTCCTTAAGTAGAGGCTTAGACTGTTAGCTACTTTTTATTACTAAATATTTTATCAAAAAATCCTTGTGATTTTGGATTAGATTGATTGCCAATTGATTTGTTTAGTTGTTCCATCAACATTTTTTGTTCGGCGTTTAATTTCACCGGAGTTTCCACAAAAATTTTCACATACATATCCGCTCTTCTGCCACCGCTATTTATAATTGTCATTCCTTTAGATTTGAGGCGGAATTGATCGTTCGTTTGAGTTCCTTCAGGAATTACCAATCTAGTGATTGTGCCATCAATAGTTGGAATTTCAACTGATCCGCCCAGTGCGGCGGTGGTCATTTTAATTGGAATTTCGCAATAAATATCATCACCTTTGCGTTCAAAAAATTTGTGATTTTTAACTGAGATAAACACATACAAATCTCCCGCCTGCCCACCTCGTGCGCCGGATTCACCTTCTCCAGCAAGTCTGATTCTGTTGCCATCTTCAACGCCAGCAGGAATTTTTACCGATAAAACTTTTTCGCGATCAACCCTTCCTTGTCCACCACAAGTTTTGCATTTGTTTTTAATAATTTGTCCAACACCGCCGCAAGTTGTGCAAGTTCTTTCAACAATAAAAAAACCTTGCTGCGCTCTAATTTTGCCTGATCCACGACAAGTTCCGCAATCTTCAGGTTTACTATTTCCATCGGCGCCAGAGCCGCTACAAGTGCCGCAAGTGCTGGCAATATTAAAGCTAATTTGTTTGCTAATACCAGAAAATGCTTCTTCTAGGGTTATATCTAAATTATAACGAATATCTGATCCTCGCACTGCCGAGCTGCGTTTCTTTTTTCCGCCACTTAAATCACCAAAAATATCACCAAAACTGCTGAAAATATCAGCAAAATCGTTGAAGCCACCTTGAGATTGTCCGCCAAATCCTCCTCCTTGTCCACCTTGTTCAAAAGCACTATGACCATATTGATCAAAAGCAGCTCTTTTTTGTTCATCTTTTAGAACTTCATAAGATTCAGTTGCTTCCTTAAATTTTCTCTCCGCCTCTTTATTTCCGGGATTGCGATCCGGATGATACTGCATCGCCAATTTACGATAAGCCTTTTTTATTTCATCAGCGCTGGCAGATTTAGAGATCCCGAGTGTTTGGTAATAATCTGGTTTCATTCTTATTGAGTCGTTAGTCGTTGGTTGTTAGTTTATTTTTTTAGAAATTTTATTAGAACTTGGGATCATTTTGGATATTTTATTGCTATTTTTTATTAGTTTAAAATGAAAACTAAAGTCGACAAAAAAAATTCAATAACGATAAATTTAGCAGTAAATAGATAGGTTTTGCGTAAGTCCAAGCCATAAGAAGGTTGGACTTAACTCTAATAACCAACGACTAAAAATTTTTACAATTTTTCTGAATTCTTTGCCAAATATTCTGCAACACCTTTTGCATCAGCTTTCATTCCATCTTTGCCTTTGCTCCATCCAGCTGGGCAAACTTCGCCGTTTTCTTGGAAGAATTTTAGAGCGTCAACCATTCTGATTGCTTCATCGATATTTCTGCCCAGTGGCAAATCGTTGATAACTTGGTGACGAACCACGCCTTTTTGGTCGATCAAGAAAGTGCCACGCAAGGCAACAGCTTCATTGACAAGAACATCATAATCACGAGCAATTTGTTTAGTTAAGTCAGCAACTAGAGGATATTGTATTTGACCAATTCCCCCGTCATTAATGGCGGTGTTTTTCCAAGCGATGTGAGAAAAGTGTGAGTCAACTGAAACGCCAATCACTTCGACGCCACGATCTTGGAATTCCTTCAAACGGTGGTTAAAAGCGATGATTTCAGAAGGGCAAACGAAAGTAAAATCTAAAGGATAAAAAAACAAAACCCCAATTTTACCTTTCAAATAAGAGTGCAAATTAAATTTATCATTAACTTGATTATCGCCCATCACCGCAGCTGCAGTGAAATCTGGAGCAGTTTTTCCAACTAGAACTGACATAGATTTATATTTTTTAAGATTATTAGAAAAGAGAAAATAAAGAGATTGATAATCTAGTAATAAGGGGCAAAAAATCAACTTAATAAATATTGCCATTTATGATCCTGCGGTTCAAACCAATGGCAATTGAATCCGATTTATTCAAATAATTTTGGCAATTTCCTCTTGCAAAAAAACTTTCCCAAAACTAACTTATACACAAGATATTGTGCTTAAAATTCATTTGACCTACTAAATATAGTTATAAGTGGTAAGTTCAGTAAGTTATAAGCTGAGTTGTTTTCAGGCTTATGACCCAAGACTAACTAACAACTAACGACTTTAGAGGTGTCCTTTATATAAACCCTGCAACTAAAAAATTTATGTCCCTACTTAATTCCAAACCAATTTATAAACCTTTCCAATATCCTTGGGCATATGAAGCGTGGCTCAAGCAGCAGCAAATTCATTGGCTGCCTGAAGAAGTTCCTTTGGCGGATGATGTGCGGGATTGGAAACATAATCTCACTCAAGGTGAAAAAAACTTGCTCACCCAAATTTTCCGCTTCTTCACGCAAGCAGATATAGAGGTGAATAATTGTTATATGAAGCATTATGCCCAAGTGTTTCAACCAACTGAAGTGCAAATGATGCTCGCAGCATTTTCCAATATAGAAACTATTCATATTGCTGCCTATTCTCATCTGCTTGATACCATCGGCATGCCCGAAGAAGAATATAGTGCCTTTATGAAATATAAGGAGATGAAAGATAAATATGATTATATGCACAAATTTGGTGTTGCCACTAAAAAAGATATTGCTACCACTTTAGCGGTGTTTGGTGCTTTCACTGAAGGCTTGCAGCTGTTTGCATCTTTTGCCATTTTGCTCAATTTTCAAAGATTTGGCAAGATGAAAGGAATGGGGCAAATCGTCACTTGGTCAGTGCGTGACGAAAGTTTGCACACCAATTCTATCATCAAATTATTCCGTACTTTTGTGCAAGAAAATCCTGAAGTTTGGGACGAAGAGCTTCGTGGTAATCTTTATGAAGCCTGCGCCACCATTGTTCACTTTGAAGATGCCTTCATTGATCTTGCTTTTGAAATGGGCAATATTGAAGGTCTAACTTCTCGTGAAGTAAAACGCTACATCCGCTACATTGCCGATCGCCGTTTGAACCAGCTCGGATTAAAAGATATTTATATGATCGACAACAACCCGCTTCCTTGGCTTGATGAAATTTTGAACGGAGTTGAGCACACCAACTTTTTTGAAAACCGAGTAACCGAATATTCTAAAGCTAGCACAACCGGAACTTGGGAAGATGTTTTTTCTGAGATTGATGCTAAGAAAGAAGAGATGTTGAATGTTTAGAGCCTTTAGGAACCTCTGAACAACCAAAACAATGTTTTAGAAAAATTGATCTTTCTGGTCTTTTTTGGCATAAATTCCATTATTTTTGGTGAAATATGGAAATATTCCACCAAAAAGTAATGAAATTTCTACTCAAAAAATCCTCAGAAATATCAA
>CAMDOL010000043.1 GCA_945903615.1 Rickettsia typhi
ATCAGCAATCAAAAGCCAATGTTTTTAATCAACCCTGAAATTATTAGTTGCTCAAAAGAGCAATCAGTTTACTATGAAGGTTGCCTTTCTTTTCCAGAAGTGCGCGCCGATGTCACAAGACCAGAATTGGTTAAAGTTAAATATTTAGATTATAGCGGAGCTGAAAAAATTTTAGAAGCTGATGGAATTTTAGCTACTTGTGTTCAGCACGAAATTGATCATTTAAACGGCATTACTTTTGTTGATCACCTATCTAAATTAAAGAGAGAAATAACTCTAAAAAAACTGCAAAAATTTAATCACTAAATGATCAGATATAAATATAAAGCAATTAATGAAGATGGAAAGTATGTAAGAGGCAGAATTGCTGCTGAAAACTCTGGTGAGCTGGAAGTGTTGCTTCAAAATTCTAAATTATATCTCATCTCTTATCATGCTGAAAAAAGTCAAGGCTATGGTGGCAAATTAAGCAACAAAGAGCTAATCGCGATGTTTTCTCACCTTGAGCAGCTGGATAAATCTGGTGTTTCAATTGTCGATTCCATTAGTGATGTTAAAAATTCTGCTGAGTCAATCAAAATTAGAAACTTAATGCATGAAATCTACGAATCCTTAAGAAACGGGTCAATGCTTTCTGATGCTTTTGCCAAACATCCTAATATTTTCCCTCAAGTTTTTATTGGTTTGATCATTACTGGCGAGAGAACTGGTAATTTACACAGCTCATTCAAAAGTATTGTTGAACATTTAAAGTGGAGTATGGAAATGAAACGCAAGACTGCCAAAGCTATACGTTACCCACTCTTTAGTCTTTTTGTGATGATGATTGTTTTGGGTGTAATGACAACTGTTGTCGTGCCAAAAGTAACCGAATTTTTGCGGGCTCAAGATATTGCTCTTCCTGTAGTTACCAAAGCTCTGATTGCCTTTTCTGATTTTGCCAAAAATAATGGTGTAGCACTTGCCTTGTCGATACCAATATTGGTTGTGATCTATAAAATTCTTAACAAGATAGAATCTGTCGGGACTAAAATGGATGAGATGAAACTTCATATCCCATTTTTTGGTGGCATTATCAGTAAGATTGATGCGTCAAGTTTTTGTCATTTTTTTGCGATCACCTTTAAAAGCGGATTAGGAGTTCTGGAGTGCCTCGAATCTGCTAGAGAAGTTATCGGCAATCGTGCTATTAAAAACAGTATTGATATAGCAAAACAACAGGTTGCTAATGGTAATAAATTAGCAACATCAATTTCCTATACGGGACATTTTCCAAGTTTGGTCATTAGAATGTTTGAGATTGGTGAAACAAGTGGTAATATGGAAGAGGCTTTGGATAATATTCGTTTTTTTTATGACCAAGAAATTAATGACTCAATCGATAAAGTGGTTGGAATGATTCAGCCGACGCTAACTTTAATAATGGGTGGAATGATGGCGTGGATTACTGTCGCAGTGTTTGGTCCAATTTATAGTAGTTTTGGTAAATCTTAACTGAAAATCGGCACAAGGAGGGTTCAAAAAAGTTCTTCGTAGAGAAAAAAATATGCAATTTTTTATTACCGCAACCGGAACTGATATTGGCAAGACTTTTGCTTTAGAAAAAATTTGCCAAAAACTAATTGCTGATGGAAAAAAAGTTGCAGCAATTAAGCCAATAATTAGTGGCTTTGATGACAATGATTTAAATAGCGATTCAGCAAAAATTCTTAAAATTTTTGGGCAAGATTTAACTAAAAATAATCTTGATAAAATTTCTCCTTATCGTTTCTCCGCACCACTTTCTCCCAATATTGCTGCTGCTTTAGAACATAAAAACATTGATTTTTCTGAGTTGATAAAATTTTGCCAAGATAAAATTTTTGAGGCACAAAAAAATAATAGTTATCTTTTTATTGAAGGTGCTGGTGGCGTGATGACGCCAGTCAATGATTATAAAACTTTTGTTGATTTAATCGCCGAATTAAAAATACCAGCAATTTTAGTGACCGGAAATTATCTAGGAACTATCAGCCACACACTCAGCGCTATTAAGGCATTGCAAGCTCATCAAATCCAGATCGCAAAAATCATTTTTAATTGCAAAGACGGTAAAATCGGTGCTGCAGAAAATATCAAAACCCTCAAAAAATTTACCGACATTCAAATAATTCATGACTAAAACCAAACTCGAAAATTTCTGGCTTAATATTGATAAACCTGAAAATTACTCCTCAGCAAAAGTTGTCGCTATTGTCAAAAAAATTACCGGCGCTAAAAAAGTTGGTCATGCCGGAACCCTTGATCCATTTGCCACCGGTGTTTTACCTATCGCGGTTGGTAAGGCGACAAAAACTTGTGATTATTTGGTGCAAGCGGTTAAAAAATATTATTTTGAAATTGCCTGGGGCGAGTTTCGTGATAGTGACGATAAGACAGGTAGCGTTATTGAATCTAGTGATCTAAGACCAAGTACGGTTGAAATCATTAATGCTCTGCCAAAATTTATCGGTACAACTTCACAAGTTCCATCTTCATTTTCAGCGATCAAAGTTGACGGAAAAAGAGCTTATGAATTAGCAAGGCAAGGAATTGAAATCAAGCTCAAATCAAGATTAATCGCTATTCACAAAATCAAATTAGTTTTTAATAATTCAGAAAAATCTGGATTTGAAATTGTTTGTTCAAAAGGCACTTATGTGCGCTCATTTGCTAAAGACCTAGCTAAGAAAATTTGTGTTTGCGGATATGTTGAGGTTCTCAGAAGATTACAGGTTGGGAATTTTTTAATCAAAGATGCAATTTCACTTGCTAAGTTAAAAAATATTGTTAATTATCACCACCCAAATAACCTTTTACTGCAATTGCGTGATGTTCTTAATTTTATCCCCGAGATTGAATTAAACAGTTTTGATGGCTCAAAGATCAAAAATGGTCAGTTTGTTCAGCTTTTATCAGACAAAGATAATAGCCTGACACAAAGATTATCACAAAATATCTTAACAGTAAAAGTTATTAGTGAAGGTGTTTTAATAGCCTTGGCAAGACTTGAAAATGGACTGCTAAAGCCGCTTAATAATTTTTAATTTATAGTTGAAGAAAATGACAATTAATCCTCAAGACAAAAAAGATTTAATCAAAAAATATAGCAGAGCCAAAGAAGATACTGGTTCATCTGAAGTTCAATGTGCTGTTTTTACTAAAAGAATTGAGAATTTGACTGAACATTTAAAAACTCACAAAAAAGATTTTTCTTCTAGAAGAGGTCTTTTAATTTTAGTTAATAGAAGAAAAAGATTGCTAGATTACCTAAAAAGCAGTGATCAAGGTCGCTATGAAGCTTTGATTGCTAAGTTAAATTTGAGAAAGTAATTTTCTCAAATTCCCCCTGATGTTGCGTTGTTTGATGCACGTTGTTCAATAATTAATTCCTAAAAATATGTTTAATGAAATCAAAAAAGAGATTAACTGGAATGGCAAAACCATTACTTTAGAAACTGGTAAAATCGCCAGACAAGCTAGCTCGGTTATGGCTAGAATGGGTAATACCATCGTGCTTTGCGCGGTTACTGTTTCTTCAAAAGCACAAGAAGGTGTAAATTTTTTCCCACTTACTGTTAATTACATCGAAAAATATTACGCTGCTGGAAAAATTCCCGGTGGATTTTTTAAAAGAGAAGCTAAACCTTCTGATAATGCAACCCTAGTTTCTAGATTGATTGATCGCCCAATCCGCCCAATGTTCCCATCTAATTTTCATAATGAAGTTAATGTTGTTTGTACCGTTCTTTCCTATGATCCTGCTAACAATCCAGATATCGTTGCTTTAGTTGGTGCATCTGCTGCTTTGGCAATTTCTGAAGCCCCATTTTTAGAAGCAATTGCCGGTGCTCGTGTTGGTTATGTTAATGGTGAATATATTTTAAACCCAAGTCTTGCTGAATTAAAAAATAGCCAACTAGATTTAATCGTTGCTGGAACCAAATCATCAGTTTTGATGGTTGAATCTGAGGCTAAAGAATTATCTGAGGAAATCATGCTTGGTGCCTTGAATTTTGGTCACCAACATTGTCAAGTTATCATTAATGCAATCAATGAGTTTAAAGCTGAAGCTGGTAAACAAAAAATGGCAGTGATCGTTGAAGAAAATTCAGCACTAAAACAATCTATCTCTGATTCTTTTGGATCTAGAATCGTTGCCGCCTTCAAAAAACAAGCTAAACAAGAAAGAGCTGGAGATTTGGATGTAATTAAATCTGAAATCTTGACCCAGTTTGTTAATGCTGAAAATGGCAACACTGAAAACAAAGTTGCTGCAATCTTCAAAGATTTAGAAAAAGATGTTGTTCGTGGCGATATCATAAAAAGTAATACAAGAATTGACGGCAGAGCGCCAGATCAAATTCGTCAAATCAAGGCTGAAGTTGGTATTTTGCCGCAAGTTCATGGTTCGGCTCTATTTACTAGAGGCGAAACTCAGGCATTGGTTATCACGACTGTTGGCTCTTCCAGAGATGAACAAACCATTGACGGTTTAGAATCTACGCAAACCAAAGAAACTTTTATGCTTCACTACAATTTCCCTCCATATTCGGTTGGAGAAACTGGTAGACTCGGAACTCCGGGAAGAAGAGAAATTGGTCACGGCAAATTAGCTTGGAGAGCAATAAATCCAATCCTTCCTTCTCAAGAACAGTTTGGCTATGTAACTAGAGTTGTTTCTGAGATCACCGAATCAAATGGCTCATCTTCAATGGCAACAGTTTGTGGAACTTCTTTATCTTTAATGGATGCTGGAGTCCCTTTGACAAAACCAGTTTCTGGTATTGCTATGGGCTTGATCAAAGAAGGCACATCTTATGTGATCTTGTCTGATATTATGGGTGATGAAGATCATCTTGGTGATATGGATTTCAAAGTTGC
Source organism: Rickettsia typhi (assembly GCA_945903615.1). Classification (GTDB taxonomy): domain Bacteria; phylum Pseudomonadota; class Alphaproteobacteria; order Rickettsiales; family UBA1997; genus JAJTCH01. The sequence goes on from CAMDOL010000043.1 coordinate 4,903, forward strand.
TGGAACCAAAGATGGTATCACTGCTTTACAAATGGATATCAAAATTAATGGTATCGATTTTGCCATTATGGAAAAAGCTTTGCACCAAGCTCACTCAGGCAGATTACATATTTTAGATAAAATGTCTGAAGCAATTTCTGAATCTAGAACCGCTTTGAATAGCAACATTCCAAAAGTTGAAATTATGAATATTTCGACCAGAAAAATCAAAGATGTTATTGGTTCTCGTGGCAAAGTTATTAAAGGAATCTGCGAAGAAACTGGCGTGCTTATCGATATTAACGACGATGGTGTAGTTAAAATCAGTAGCAATAATCCTGAAGCTGCGAAAAAAGCTATTGCAATGATCAATGAAATCGTTTTTGAACCAGAAGTTGGAAATATTTATGAAGGTCCAGTTGTAAAAGTTATCGACGCTGGCGCTTTTGTCAACATAGCTAACGGTAGGGATGGATTCGTCCATGTTTCTGAGCTTGCTGAATACCGCGTTGATTTTGTTGAAGACGTTATCAATGAAGGTGATATCGTTAAAGTCAAAGTTATTGGTTTTGATAAAAAAGGTCGTCCAAAATTAAGCTATCGCTCAGTTGATCAAACTACTGGTGAAGATGTTTCTCACAAATTCCCAGCTCCTGCTCGTGATGAAGAGCGTGAAGAAAGAAGAGGTGGAGATGATCGCAGAGGTGGTAGAGATAGAGAGCCTAGAAGAGATAATAGAAGAGACGATTTCAAACCAGAAGAACCAAAAAAAAGAAGAGGTTTTTTTAGTTAAGTTTTAATCGAGTATTATTGAATTGTTATTTAGCCCGACTATTCTTTTAAGAGTAGTCGGGTTTTTTTATTACATAAACATATTGTGTCAAAAATAAATTTCTTAAAAATGTCTGGGGCTGGAAATGATTTTATAATCATTGATGTCAGAAATAGTGATTACCAATTTAGCACTGCACAAATTTCTAAAATTTCTGATCGAACCAATATTGGTTGCGATCAATTTGTGTTACTTAAGAATTCTCTAGAAGCCGACTTGTTAATGGAAATCTACAATTCTGATGGCAGCTTTTCTGCTGCTTGTGGCAATGCCACCAGATGTGTGGCGGCAATTTTGATGGCAGAAAAATTTATTGATAAAGTTACTATTGAAACTGCGGCAGGAATTCTATCGGCTTGGGTTGAGAGCGATTTAATCGCAGTAAATATGGGTAAGCCAAAATTTTCTTGGAGTGAGATTCCTTTATCTGAACCAAAGAATACTGATGATTTTATGATTGTTGGGCGTCATTTTGCTGCAGTAAATATGGGCAATCCTCATATTGTAACTTTTATAAACCAAGATTTGTCAAACCAAGAATTTTTAACCCTTGGATCCAATCTGGAAGTTCACCCACTTTTTCCGCAAAGAACTAATATTGAATTTGCTCAAATTTTATCACCAAATCACATTAAAGTGCGAGTTTGGGAAAGGGGTGCGGGTGAAACATTAGCTTGTGGAAGTGGTGCTTGTGCGGTTGTTGTTGCGGCGATTAGAAAAAATTTAGTTGCTAAAGAAAAAACTAAAGTCAGTTTTAAAGGTGGAGATTTATTTATTGAGTGGTCAAATGATGGTTCAGTTATTATGTCGGGCGGTTATCAGAAAATAGCAGAAGGAGTTTTGGATGAGAGTTTGTTATAATTTAGTCGCCATTCATAAGTCTTGGGTAGTTAGTTTTGTAGTTTTTTTATTTTTTGTTTGTAATTCTTTTGCTCTCTCTCCTGAAGCTCATATTTCGGAGCCTCAAGAACAAAGAGCTCGTGAACTATTTTTACAAATAAAATGCCCAGTTTGTGCTGGTCAAGTTATTGAGTCTTCCGATACTGAAATTTCTTTTCAGCTCAGAAAATTAGTAAGAGAAAAAATTGTGGAAGGAAAAAGTGATGAAGAAATCAAATCTTATCTAGTTACTCATTATGGTGAAGATATTTTGAATTCACCAAATTTTAATTTTACGAATATGTGGTTGTGGATTCTGCCTTTGATGTTTATGATTGGCGGAGCTTGGTTGTTAAGAAACCGCTGAACAACTAAAACAATGTTTTAGAAAAATTGATCTTTCTGGTCTTTTTTGGCATAAATTCCATTATTTTTGGTGAAATATGGAAATATTCCACCAAAAAGTAATGAAATTTCTAATCAAAAAATCCTCAGAAATATCAATTTTTAGTTGTTCAGAGGTTCCTTAAGGGCACTCTAAAAATTATCATTTTTTCAAGGTGCTCTTAAAATAATTAGAACTTACGCAAAACTTATTTTTTACTGCTCAATTTGTAGTAAAATTTGCAGCCAAAGATAGGTTTTGCAACATTCTTACAATCTATATTTTGGTATATAATGCCCTTAATCAATCAACAAAATCAACTCTTAGAAATCTGCGATTTAATTTACGATCACAAAATTACCGCCATTGATACCGAGTTTATTCGTGAGACAACTTATCTGCCAATTTTATGTTTGATTCAAATCAATGTTAATGGTTTTTGTTATGTGGTTGATGCCTTGTCAGACTTGGATTTATCGCCATTTTTTAAAATCTTAAGCGATCCTAAAATCATTAAAATTTTCCATTCTTCAAGGCAAGATATGGAAGTTTTTTTGATTAACTTTCCTAATCAAATTTCTTCACAATGCCCCCCTCGGGCAATATTTGACACCCAAATAATGGCAGCTTTGTGCGGGCTTGGTTTTAATATTAGCTATAGCAATCTGGCAAAAAATTTGCTTGATGCGGATGTTTCGAAAGATTGGCAAAGAAGCGATTGGCAAAAGCGCCCACTGCACCCTGAGCAAGTTTCTTATGCCAAAATTGATGTGCTACATTTGCCACAAATTTATCAAATTTTAAATGAGCAATTAGCCCGAGAAGAAAAATTAGATTGGGCAAAAGATGAGATGGATTTCAATGTGCAAAAAGCAACCGCCAAGGATGATTTATGTAAAAATTTTTCCTTCGCCAACAAAAGTTCTGCTTATCAAGAAAATGTGAATTTGCTAACGAGCTGGAGAGATATTTCCGCTAGAAAATACAATGTTCCACGCAGTTTTGTAATCAAAGATGAGGTGCTTGATAAAATTGCTTTTAATGCCCCAAGTGATTTTGAAACTCTAGAAAAATGCGGTTTTAAAACCAGAGTTTTGCAGCAGAATACCAAAGAAGAAATTCTTGATTTGTTGAATAATAAAATATTGCCGCAGGTTGTGGAATCTAAAAAACATAATCCAAAAATTGTTTTTCGTTTAACTGAAGCTCAAAAAGAAATCTATCAACAAAGCCGATTTTTGCTGCAAGAACAAGCTAAAAAATATCAAATTAATCCTGAGTTAATAATCAATCAGACCAACCTACAACACCTAATTTCTGGCTATAAATCAATCACCGAAATTTTACTTGGCTGGCGTTACATAGTTTTTGGACAAGCTCTAGAAAAACTAATCGCTTGATTATTTTTGGTAAAAATTGAATATTTTTGTGAAACTAATTAACTCAAAAGCAAATGACCAAAAATAAAAAATCTAAACAACAAAATTCAGCAAATCAAATGTGGGGCGGGCGTTTTGAAAATGCGCCTTCAGAAGTTATGCGGGCGATTAATGTTTCAATTGGGTTTGATCAAAAACTTTATAAGCAGGATATTCAAGGTTCAATTGCACATTCAACTATGCTTTGTGAAGTTGGAATTTTGAAAAGAGAAGAAGCAAAAAAAATTATTGTTGGTTTGCAGCAAATTGAAAACGAAATTGAAAGCGGCAAATTTATTTTTAAAGATGAGCTTGAAGATATTCACCTCAACATTGAAGGCAGATTGACAGAAATTATTGGCGATGTTGCTGGCAAGCTTCACACCGCAAGGTCACGCAATGATCAGGTGGCAACGGATTTTAAATTATATGTGCGTGATGCAAGCGATGAAATTTTGGGTTTACTAAATGCTTTGCAAAAAACTATTTTGAAAAAAGCTGAATCAAACATTGAAACGATAATGCCCGGATTCACCCATTTGCAAACTGCACAGCCAGTTTCTTTCGCACATCATTTGATGGCATATTTTGAAATGATCAAACGGGATATTAGTCGTTTTTCTGATGGCAAAAATCGTTTGAACGAATGCCCGCTTGGTTCAGCGGCACTGGCTGGCACTTCATTTCCAATTAATCGTTTTACAACTGCCAAATTATTAGGCTTTAAAAACCCCACTGCAAATTCCATCGATGGTGTTTCTGATCGCGATTTTGCAATTGAATTTGCTAGTAACTCAGCAATTTTAGCTACCCATCTTTCACGCATTGCCGAAGAAATTGTGCTTTGGATGAGCAAAGGCTTTGACTTTATCGCCCTTTCAGATGGCTTCACCTCGGGCAGCTCAATTATGCCACAAAAGAAAAACCCAGACGCCGCAGAATTGGTGCGCGGAAAAACCGGACGCATTTTTGGTGCTCTGATTAATTTACTAACTATTCTAAAAGGATTGCCGCTCGCATATTCTAAAGATCTGCAAGAAGATAAGGAGCCAATTTTTGATGCCCACAAAAATACCCGCATTTGTATTTTGGCGATCGATGGAATGCTAAAAGATTTAGAAGTTAAAAAAGATAATATGTACAAAATGGCGAGCGGCGGATTCTCTACTGCAACCGATTTAGCGGATTGGCTGGTAATAAATTTGAATTTACCTTTCAGAAAATGCCACCACATTACTGGGCAAATTGTGAAATTGGCAGAAAATAAAAAATGTGATCTGGCAGATTTGCCTTTGAAAGAAATGCAAAAAATTGAACCAAAAATTACCAAAGAAATTTATCAAGTTTTAACCGTTGAAAACTCAGTAAAAAGCCGAACTAGCTTTGGCGGAACTTCGCCAATTGTAGTGAAAAAAGCAATTGCAGATGCTAAAAAGAAATGTTGAGTTTGTATGGGCACCTTAAAAAAATTAGTATTACAACAATCTTTCCAATAAAGTTGTATCACCAAAGGAATAAAAGCGGTATTGGTTGCAAATAGCGTGTTTGTAGAGTTTGTGGGCGTTATCAATGCCAATGAAAGCACAAATCAACATAAATAAAGTTGATTTTGGCAAATGAAAATTGGTCATCAACACATCAACAATTTTGAAATTGTAGGGCGGATAAATAAAAATATCTGTCTCCCGCGTTTGCGCTTTGAGATTGCCATTTTCATCAGCAGCTGATTCTAAAACCCTGAGCGAAGTTGTGCCTACCGCAATAATTCTTTTGCTATTTTGTTTCGCTTCATTAATTACATCGCAAGCGCTTTGTGAAATAGAAAAATATTCACTATGCATCCGATGATCTTTGATCAGCTCACTCTTAACTGGCAAAAAAGTTCCTGCGCCAACATTTAAAGTGGTAAAAACTTTTTTGATTCCCTTGGCTTCTAATTTTTTAAATAACTCTTCAGTGAAGTGCAGCCCAGCTGTTGGTGCTGCAACGGCGCCAGAATTTTTGGCATAAACAGTTTGATAGTTTTCCACCTCATTAGTTTGATCGCTATTTTTTATATAAGGCGGAAGCGGCATTTGCCCATATTTTTCAAGCATCTCAAAGAATTTTTCATCAGAAACATTAAAATGCAACTCAACAACCCCGTCTTCGTTTTTATCCAAAACCTGCGCAAAAAAGTCTTCAGCAATAATAAATTGATCACCAATTTTTAGTCTTTTTGCTGGCTTAGCAAAAACCTGCCAGATTCCATTTTGACAATCTTTATGCAAATTAATTTCTACTTTTGCCTCACCTCTTTGTCCGGATAATTTCGCTTTAATAACTTTGGTATCGTTCAAAACCAAAACATCACCTTCATTCAAAAACTGGACTAGATCAGTAACTTTTTTGTCAAGAATTTGTTGATTTTTCCAAAGCAACATTCTGGAAGAATCACGCGGATTTGCTGGTTGATTAGCGATTAATTCTGGCGGGAGATAGAAGTTAAAATCAGAAGTTTTAAGCATTTACTTACGGATTGTTTGACTTAATGGGTTGATAATATAAAAAAAACTCGGCCAAAATCGGCCAAAATCTGTGTTATAACCCTCCCGCTTTAAGGGAGGGTCAAACCAGCTTGCTGGTTTGGGGAGGGGCACTTTTGTCCGCTTAGCCAAACACTAAAACTCTTAAAACCCTTATCAACAAATGGTTCAACAGGTATCAGAAATTTTTTCGATATAATTTGCTG